>SSFV01000136.1 GCA_008015565.1 Nitrosomonas sp.
GTGAAGGGTGCGCCCGAACGTATTTTAACGATGTGCTCGAGACAGCTTGCAGCCGAGGGAACCGAGCAGATAGATAGCGGTTACTGGCATGAAAAAGCCGGCAGTATCGCAGCGCTAGGTCAGCGAGTGTTGGCCTTCGCGATGAAATCGGTTGAACCCCAGCATACAGTCCTGGAATATGTCGATGTGGAAAATTCCTTGATTTTTATCGGTATGGTAGGAATGATTGATCCGCCACGGCCAGAAGCGATTTCGGCAGTGAGAGAATGCCGGTTTGCCGGTATACACGTTAAGATGATTACCGGCGACCATGCAAAAACTGCTGCTGCGATTGGTAAGCAGATTGGTTTAAACAATGATGTATCAGTATTAACTGGGGCTGATCTCGATGGTATGGATGATCATGCCTTGAAATTGGCAGTCATGAATTGCGACATATTCGCCCGCACCAGCCCGGAGCATAAACTACGCCTTGTTATGGCGTTGCAATCAAATGGATTGATAGTGGCAATGACTGGTGATGGCGTCAATGATGCGCCCGCACTTAAGCGGGCAGATGCAGGAATCGCGATGGGTAAGAAGGGTAGTGAGGCGGCCAAAGAGGCTGCCGAATTGGTGCTGGTGGACGATAATTTCGCATCCATTGTCGCCGCTGTACGCGAGGGACGCACAGTCTACGACAATATCAGGAAAGTGATCAGCTGGACGTTGCCGACTAATGCGGGTGAAGCCATGACGATCATCGTGGCGCTGATGTTTGGTATGGCATTGCCGGTAACTCCGATTCAAATTCTCTGGGTTAATTTAATTACGGCAGTAACATTGGGGTTGGCACTTGCCTTTGAGCCGACGGAGGAAAATACCATGCGCCGGCCGCCTCGATCGCGAGAAGAATCATTACTATCAGGAGAATTGGTTTGGCATATTTTTCTGGTCTCCGTTTTATTCTTATGCGGCGTATATGGTATTTATACTTATGCAATAGATCGCGGTTATAGCATGGAGTTGGCGCGCACTATGGCGGTTAATACGCTTGTTGTAATGGAAATCTTTCATTTGTTTTTCGTTCGTAATATTTATGGAACTTCACTGACATGGAAAGCGATTCGCGGTACCAAAGTTATTTGGCTGATGGTAATCGTAATTTCACTAGCACAACTGATTTTTACTTACCTGCCATCTGCTCAGGCGGCATTTGTCACGGAACCGGTTGCTTTTGTTGATGGATTGCTGATTATCGGGATTGGGATTGCCCTGTTTGCTATCATTGAAACAGAGAAAAAAATTCGCTTGCGTTTGAAGAGTAAATTGTAGTTGGGGAGCAGGATGTTAAGGCGACCTCATTTCTGCTCACTGTCGTTTACAACTTGCCAGGAAAAGCAACTATAGTGGCGGTAGCTTGCGCAGGTGCGCTGTTAAAGATGTTTTTGTGCTTCACGATCGCTACCGCCGTTGGCGGCAGACTTTTTTTATTATCCCTGGCATCTTAAATTGATGGATCATCTTGTACAAATCCTGCTGCTTTTAGGCATGGCGGTCACTGTCGTGGTGGTATTTCAGCGATTACGGATTCCTACCAGTTTAGGGTATCTTTTAGTCGGTATTATTCTTGGACCGCATACCATTGGCCCATCGGTTTATGTGCCTGAATTTGAGACTATTGCTGAATTTGGTGTGGTATTTTTGTTATTTACAATCGGACTCAATTTCTCAATACCGCAATTACAAGCGTTACGGCATCAAGTTTTTGTATGGGGGACCGGCCAGGTAATTTTAACGACCCTGGTTGTCGGCGTTGTAGTTTGGCTGGGATTAGACGTGAACCCTGCTGCTGCATTTGTGATTGGAGCAGTGTATGCGCAATCGTCAACAACAATTATCGGTAGCCAATTGGCAGAACAAAGTGAAGAAAATAGCCATCATGGACGCATCGGGCTTGCCATGTCGGTTTTTCAGGATGTTACCGCAGTACCTTTTCTCGTTATTATTCCTGTACTGGGTTCCGCTGTTGCTGTCAGTACGCTGGCTGGAGAGCTCGGATGGGCTTTTGCCAAGGCCGGATTAGCTTTTACGGCCGTATTTGTAGTAGGCCGCTGGTTTCTGCATCCATTGTTTCACATCGTTGCCGAACGCCGGTCTTCGGAAGTATTTACGTTGGCGGTTTTATTAGTGGCATTACTTTCAGCTTGGGCAACGAGCAATTTAGGATTGTCATTGGCATTTGGCAGTTTTCTTGCCGGAATGATTCTGGGGGAGACGGAATTCCGCCATCAAGTGGAATCCAGCATGCGACCTTTCCGTGATGTTTTACTTGGTTTGTTTTTCATCGGTATCGGTATGCGATTCGATCCGGGTGCCTTGCTATTGATATGGCATTGGGCATTGATGGGCACATTATTAATCGTAATCAGCAAAACAATCATTGTTGCCATGATGGTGCGCCGAACTAGCGTTGATACGCTGACAGCATGGCGCACCGGTTTGCTGTTATCGGTAGGCGGGGAGTTTGGCCTTGCCTTGCTTGTGATTGCATCGGATTCCGGCGTAATTGATAACTGGTTAAGTCAAACTGCAATGGCGTCCGTGTTGTTATCGATGATTGCCGGTGCATTGTTGATTCGCTTTAATAAGCCTTTCGCTGCTTGGTTATTAGGCAAATCGATTAGTGAGATACCTGCTGAAATACCCGATCAACTCTCCGAATCGCCACAGCAACTGGTTTTGATTGGCGGTTATGGCCGTGTCGGTCATGCAATTGCCGTTTTATTGCGAGCGAGTAATATTCCGTTCGCTGTCTTCGATACCGATGCCAAACTGGTCAGGCAGGGACGAGCAAACGGTCACCCTGTCTCGTACGGCGATATCTCAGACCCGGAACTCTTAACGGCCATACATGCTGAACGGGCATCCCTGGTGATCATTGCGGTAGACGGTACAGCAAAGGCGTTAAAGACAATCATATTCTTACGCAGGTTTTCTCCGCAAGTTCCAATCATTGCGCGCGCCCGGGACCTTGAAACCAGTATCCGTTTTCTGGAGGCAGGTGCAACCCATGCTTATCCGGAAGCGATCGAAGCAAGCCTTCATCTTGGCGAAACTGCTCTGAAATTGTTACACGTCGCACAGGGCGATATTGATCAGATTATCCAAAGTGTCAGGGATTGGGGCTATCTTCCAGTGGCACCCAAAGTAAAGGATAAGGAACAGTAATAAATTAAATATGAAGGGGATGCGACAATTTGTCACATTCTCAAATACTTACATATTGTTCATAATACACTTGCTTTCAGTTATCCCTATGAGGTTAATGATTCTATCGACTGTATCCCTCCTTCAACTTCTTCTATAGTCGAGAAAAATTTACCCCCATACCTCTGCTGGTGAACTGAAAGCATTTTTTCAGCTTTGCTGATTTGCATGTTGTCCTGTACCAAAAATTAAACGTTAAGAAACTTTATGCTCAGCAGTTTTTCTAACTGCGGAAATTAGCATTTTTCGTTCGGATGAAAAGCATAAAAGTTTGCATTTGATGAGAATGTCGTTTTGCTAGTTATTTTTCAATTCCGCTAACTGTAGTTTTTTATTTAAGGACTATCAGGCTATGAAAATCAGCAATCAACAAGCAGCAACTGGAAGCTGGGGCGAAGTCAATAAAATGATACGCAAGAAATTATTGATTTTTACAGTGGTGATGTTTGGGTTTGGTTATGCGCTTGTTCCGATGTACGAGAAGTTCTGCGAAGTGGCTGGCATCAATAATCAGCGAATACCGGTGGCGACGGATAATGCTTTTGCGGCCGACATGTCCCGTATTATTGCAATCGAGTTGGATGCAAATGTCCGGGGTATGCACTGGAAATTCAAACCACTCCAATCCAAAGTTCAAATACATCCCGGTGAGCTTGTAGAAGTCATGTACGAAATCAAAAATGAATCGGACCATGAAATTACCGGCCAGGCGATTCCAAGTTACAGTCCACGTAACTTGGACCAGTATTTGAGAAAAATCGAATGCTTCTGCTTTACGCAACAAACGTTAAAGCCCGGTGAAGTAAGGCAAATGCCCGTGAAGTTTTTTATTAACCCCGAGTTACCGGCAGACATCGATACGGTGACCATTTCTTATACTTTCTTTGCACAAGCAGCAAACTCGTAAGTCGGAATAAATAGGACATCTGCCAGTTCAGCCTGTTAAATCTATAATTTTCTGACTGGCAGAAATATCTAAACTCAAAAACACATATTGGCATCAGCGGTAACCTGAATGTGCTTACTAAGCGCTTTCATGCAACAGAAGATCGAACGCGCAATTTTTATGACAACTTCAATCAAATAATCAGGAGAATTTTCATGTTAAGTAAACAATCCATTTCTTTTTTCACTATCGGATCTGCCATGTTTTTTGGCGCTGCTTCCATTGCATTGGCGAGTAACGAATTGACTACGGATCAGTCGGAAAAGCGTACTTTAATAATTGCCCAGGCGCAGCATCAACATGGCCAAGAAAAAGGTGACGGGCAGGGTGGAGGTAGCAAGCATACTGAAGGTCATCAAGGTGAAGGCAATAAACACGGCCACGGCCATAGTGACCAAAGCGGACATGGGGGACACGGTGAAGGCAAAGGCGGTCATGACAGGGAAAAGGAAGAAAAGGGCGGACATGGCGACAAAAAAAATCATGGCATGAAGAAAGACAGTCATGATTATGCGCATCTGATCGTTGCTCATGCCGATACGTTGAAGTTGAGCGATGAACAACTGGGTAAAATCGTACGTTTTCACTTGAAGCATGAACAGGAACACGAGCGTCTCAAGGAAAAAGTGAAAAAAAGCATGAAAGCATTCAAAAAAGAAAGCATGAACCCCGGCGCCAGTGACGATCAGTTATCCAAACTTGGCAAGGATCATGCGGACGCATTCAAGGCAATGGTTGACTTTCACATCAAGGAACGTAAAGACATCCATTCTATTCTGACGGAATCACAGAGAAAAACGCTTGAAACGTTAAAAATGGATCATGACCATGACGGCCACGACTCCCATGGCGGCAAGCATGGTGGACATGACGATCATTAATTTCAAAGGCTTAAATTGAGAGCGATCATGTTTGTCTACGATATATTGGTTTATGAATTCAAAAGTAAAAGCCGGTCTATTTGGATAAAACATGACTTCAGCATGAGCTGCGGATTTTTTATTGCGGTTATCAATAATATTGCTATGAATGAGTTTTAAAATGTTACATAATTAATATAATGTTTAAGTTAAAAGTATATGAATTTAAACTGAGGAGACAAGCCGGATCGTAGTCTGATTTTTGGATAGCTTTTTAACTAAATGCGTATTGCTTGCTCTTTTCATTATTTATCTGCTTAACAAGGAGAACATCATGCGGCGCATATATTTTATAGTTCCTGACATTAATACCACCAAGAAAATTGTTGACGATTTGCTTTTGGCAAGAATTGAAGAAAAGCATATTCATGTGATCGCTAAACGTGGAACACCGCTTGAAGATTTGCCGGAAGCCAATTTATTACAAAAATCTGATTTTGTCCCTGCCGTTGAGCAAGGTTTGGCGCTAGGCGGCGCAACAGGTTTGCTCGCCGGATTAGTTGCCGTTGCGTTGCCACCGGCATCGACGGTTATTGCAGGGGGCGTTCTATTGGCCACCACGCTGGCCGGTGCAGGGGTTGGATCGTGGCTGAGTGGTATGGTCGGCATGAGTGTCGGCAATCGCCGCACTAAAGAATTTGAGGATGAAATTGAAGCAGGGAAATTGCTGGTGCTGGTCGATGTGCCTGCCGACCGGGTCAATGAGATTGAAGACCGGGTTAAGCAACATTTACCCCAGGTCGAAGTCGAACAGACAGAACCCAGAGTTCCCGCATTTCCTTAATCGATTTACCTAGATTACTGCTGGCTCTCGATCTGAGAGCCAGATTCGCAACTTCCATAAACAATTCCGAATCACATGTATGACTATTCAATGGCGGGCGGACGATGGTAAGAACTGTCAAACTGCCGGATGTCATTTTCTTGCACTGATTCTGAGATACGCCTTATTTTTTTCTTTGTTGTTTCAGCCGCTGCTAGCCAATAGTGATGAACCTCGTGATAGCTTTCATACAAACGTGCTCGAGGTTTACGTTCGCGATGGTTGCCCACACTGTGCAAAAGCAAAAGAATTTTTACAGACATTAGGCAGCCAGCATCCGCGGTTGCAAATTGTTTATTATTCGGTAGATCGTGACGCCAATGCGCTTGACATGTTGTCGCATTATTCACAAGCTGCGGGTGTCTGGCCGCCGGGTGTGCCCACTTTTCAATTCAATGGCCAATTGGTCGTCGGTTTCGATAATCCGGATCACACCGGCTCTATTTTGACTGCTTTGGTGGATGGAGGAGATGTGACGATTGGCAATGTTGAAACATCGTTGTTTGGGCCGCTGAATGTTGCCAATCTTGGATTGCCGCTGTTTACACTTGCGCTAGGTTTATTAGACGGCTTTAATCCCTGTGCCATGTGGGTGTTGCTATTTTTATTGTCCTTGCTTGTTCATTTGCAAGATCGAAAAAAAATGGCGCTCATCGCAGGGACTTTTGTGCTGGCAAGCGGGGCTGTTTATTATGTTTTTATGGCTGCCTGGCTCAATATCTTTTTGTTGATAGGATTTTCTACAGCTTTGAGATGGCTATTGGGAAGCGTAGCATTTGCCATCGGCGGGCTTAATGTAAAAGATTTTTTTTATTGGAAAAGGGGATTTTCTTTATCGATTCCGGAATCCGCCAAACCCGGCTTGTATGCACGCATGAGAGCAGTGCTCGTTGCTGAAAATCCTTTATCTTCTATGATTGCGGTCGCTGTATTGGCAGTTTTGGTTAATTTTATCGAGCTGCTTTGTACCGCAGGTTTTCCAGCCATTTATACCGCAATATTGACTCAGCAGACGCTGGATCCGCTAGCGCATTATGCCTATTTGGGTCTTTATATTCTGGGTTACATAGCTGACGATGCGTTAATGGTTGCGCTTGCTGTGATTGCTTTGAGTAGCCGTAAGCTTACTGAACAGACCGGGCAATGGCTAAAGTTATGTAGTGGCGTGGTCATGCTTGGTTTGGGCGGGATTTTGATTTTTCATCCCGAGTGGTTGGTTTGACAGCCGAGCTTATTTCGCGATCGTAATCGGCAATCCCAGCGATTTGGCATCGGTAACCGTCAACCGGTACAAAATATAGAGCAATTGAAAAGCATTAAGATTCCAATGTGCATTGGCTTCAGTTGTATCTACCGCATAATACTTGCCATGTGATTGGACGGATAAATTAATGCCATCAGGTAATTCATTCGCGACGATCAAACCTAAGGTATGGCTGGGATTTTCATTTCTGGCAATAGGCGGGGTGCGCGGGTCTTTTTCCACATAATATTCCGCTTGTTCCCCCAATGCGTGACCGAGAAAATTCAATATCGTATGAAAGCTCCTGAGTCTGAAAGCGCCCCGAATGGGCCACTCGCCGCCGGGATAGTCAGGGCGGATATCAAAAGCGACGTCATTTTCAATCCAGGGATTAACCAGATTATAGATCTCCGCCCGTTCTTCGCAGCAGAGGATGTTTGGGTCGTAGTTGGTAATGAGAATGGGACCCGGTAATTGTTTGCTTAATATGTAAGTATTTTTTTCTTGATCATGGTTGACGGTAAAATCTTTTTCGATGGCTTGAAAAAGACCTTCAGCCGAAATTCCGCTATCGGATATTTCCCAGCTACGTTCGAATGTCAAAGGCTCGGCAAACAATTGCTTCTGATCCTGAATAGCGGATAAATGCAATACGATACGGCGAAACATCTCGTATCCAGGGCGATCGGATGGATTATTGTGATAGGCGGCTTGTTGCTGGTGCGTGCGCTGCCGGTAACGCATGCGATGTTCTTGCTCCTTGGTAAGCTGAAAACCGGGGAAGAATTCATCGGTTTTAGTCTGTTCTGGAAAACCGGAAGCTGTCGCGCCAGGGAATGTTTTGGCGCCGCGGTGCAAGCGGCGCTGGTGGCCTCGTTTCTCATGTACGGCGGTATCGTGAGCAGTGTTTTGTTGTTCGCTACGATGCAAGTAAACCTCTTGTGCCATCATTCGCAGCAATAGATCGATATCAAAGTGCTGGCGCAGTAAAAGCGTCAATTTATGTTGACTGAATGGTGTCAGCAGACGCTTGGTGAATTCTTCGCTAGCAATCGGGTCGATACTGAATGTTGGATTTTCCGATACGCCGCCGCCAAATATGGGTGCCAATAAACCACCGCTTTCTCCGGTCAATGCCGGTGTCGCACCGGCATTGACACTGAAATTAAATGTCGCTGCAATGTTTGAAACGCGCGTAAAATGCAATGGTTCATGGTGCTGAGCACGTGCGATATTAGTCAAAAGCTGCCTCGATTCCGAGCGGATTGCCGCTTGATCGTAAAGCTCAACCGCCCGATTTAGCGCAATAGGTGACAAACACCCAGAGATAGTTAAAATAACGAAAAAAATAAAAAATATGTGCGGGAAGTTTTTCATAAACACGGTTTCACTAATTTTCTTGCTTTATTTTTTAAAATGCTCATTCTGTAAACGCCAGCAATGATATGATTGTCATCAGCCAGTGAACGATATTATCAGTAATATAGCCATATATACCGGAATCTGGTGTTAGCCAGCTTTGAATGTGTTCGAAAGAAATGAACGGATGTTTTTTTGAAGACTGGGTATCAACGCTATTAAGACATTTAAAGAGCATCAATTTTTCAATATGTTAACAGAGAAAGGAGTAATTATCATGCGAGCAATATCCATAACGATAGCAACTGGAGTATTGGCGGTTTTTATGAATTCTCAAGTTTTGGCGGCTGATGCCGGGCATACTTCAGAAGCGATGGAGCATGCAGGGAAAGCCCAGGCGCATGGCGAAATGGGCCATGCCAAAGAGGCGCTTCAGCATGCAAAAGACAGCTTGGCACATGCCAAAGCAGCAAGAGACGATCATGCTACTGCTCATAAGCATATGGATGAAGCGATCAAGCATTTGGAAGAATCGATTAAACATGCAGATATGGGGCATGGTGAAGAATCCGCCAAGCATTCTGAAGAAGCAATGAAGCATATGCGTCAATCTGGACATTAATCTTTTGAACTAGCAAACACCCTCGGTTGCGCCGAGGGTCTCATCGACAGGTTTCTCTCCACTGGACTTTTACTGATAACAATCTACTCACAGGTGATTGCGTCACGTCACAACTGCTCACGCATATACTGCCAGGGCTTCAATATATTGTTTCAACTTGCCATGAAATCTCGCTTGCGGTAAGTTTTACATCTAGTTTTCTATCGGCGTACAGTTATTTGGCGAAATAGTATTTGTGATTTATGGATTATCGATACTGCTCCGCAAAAATCTGTGTCAGGAAACGGCTGTGGAAATTTGGTAAATCCTAACGAGTGATGATTTGGTTGGTATTACCAATTGATTGAATTGGTAATTGGAGTTAAAAAATGACTAAATTTCTTATCGTTTCATTTTTGCTTGCTTCAGCGTTATCAGTTCCAGTTTATGCTTTAGAAAAAGCCGATGACCGGCGGCTTGATGAAGTGGCTGAACGCGGTTCGCATGTGATGCCTTTCGATTTGGAAAAAAGCGTGCATATTTTTTCCAAAACAAATACCGGAGGAACTCAGCAGGTTATCGTTAAAGATAAATCCGATGTTGAACAAATTAACCTGATCCGGTCGCATTTATCTGAAATTACGGAAGCGTTCAAACAAGGCAATTTTTCAAATCCGGAAAAAATTCATGGCGCCTTAATGCCTGGCTTGGCGGAATTGAAATCAGCCAAACCCGGTCAAATAGAAATTACGTATAAGGAATTACCGGATGGCGCGGAAATTACTTATGCTACGTCTATCGAGAAGCTCAAGCACGCACTACATCAATGGTTTGATGCGCAGTTAAGCGATCATGCCCGGCATGCTGTGCCGGAGCATCATTATGACTCCAGTCATCGCCACCATAAGTGAACAATTTATTAGGGGGCATGGCAAATTCAATCCGGCAAGGAAGAAATTATTTTTAATTCACTGTTAGCCTGCCACATCAATGATTGTGTTTATTGTTGCTGAAGTACCGTTTTTTATCTATCCATCCAGTTAAACAGGGAAGATCGCTACTTCGCCCGATTAGTTGCAGTATGAGCGAGGGGCTAGTAAAGTCGAATCTCACATTTTTACTATCAAGGAGCAACAAGTGCAAAAATTTCGAATATTCATAACCTGTTTGCTGATTTCTACTTCAACTATAGCGGCAGACAAAGACAACCGGAAAATCCTCACGCTTTCCGAAGCGCAGCGCAGCCATGTGATGGAAGAAATGCGGGCATTGTTGTCGGGAACAAGAAACATTCTGGCAGCGCTTTCAACCGATGACATGGCGTCGGTCTCCAAGTACGCCAGCTCTTTAGGTATGGGTATGGCGCATAAACCCGAAGATCACCTCAAAGGCGCGCTGCCTAAAGAGTTCATGCAGCTTGGTATGTCCTTGCATCGGGACTTCGATCAAATTGCCGCGGATGCGCAATCCCAAAAAGACCCCAAACTGACGCTGCGGCAACTGAGCGGCTCAATGGCCAAGTGCGTTGCCTGTCATGATACTTATCAAATCCGTGCAGTACCGGTATCCGGACAACCAGAGCAAGCTCTGAAACACGAACATCATCATTGACATGGGGCAAGGTCAACACGCAACTCAAATTTTTTTAACTTCAAGAACCTTGCAAGGTTTCAAACTGTGTTATGCCTTTTCAAATCACTTCCGGCATAGCCGGAGCATGTCATTTAGATGTCTTTCGACTTAAAGATGTAAATGCTAGTAATGCTAGGTTTTTAATGCGGTCTTAACTCGACCAAAGAAAAGTGGTATTTTTCTCAAGTAATTGATTAAGTTCACTAGCGGGAATTGGCTTTGAGAATAAATAACCTTGCCCATAATCACACCCGATGTTTTTCAATAGTTCAAATTGATTCCATGTTTCTATACCCTCTGCAATAACTTTTAAATTAAGCTTATGAGCCATCACGGTCATTGCTTCGCACAAGGTTAAATCATCCGAATCGGCGCTGAGGCTTTGCACAAAAGATTTGTCAATTTTGATGTAATCGATATCGAATTTCTTGAGGTAAGCCAGCGACGAGTAGCCTGTCCCAAAATCATCGAGTGCAACTTGCATACCGTTATCGCGAAGCGTTATTAAGTAATTATAGATATTATTTTTTGCTTCCATCATAGAGTTCTCGGTAATTTCAATTACTATACTATCTCCTGGCAGGCCCAGTTTTTCCAAATGTTCAAGCCACGAGCGGCATTTTCTGGAATCTACTTTAAATTGAAAGGGAGATTTATTGACACTGATTTGAAAATTCGAATTGTAATTTGCACGGCAATGCTGCACCTGAATGGCTGCTTGTTGTAATATCCAATCTCCGATTTCTACAATCAGACCTGTTTCTTCAGCAACAGGTATAAATTTGTCAGGATTGATAATCCCGTTTTTAGAATGCCGCCACCGGACAAGCGCTTCAGCTTTCCGGATGCAACCGCTAGAAAAATCTATAATCGGCTGATAATGAACGATTAATTCTTCATTCTTCACAGCATATCGCAGATCGTTTGCAAGCCGCATCCGCGTATTGGCAATCTCCTGCATGCTATGTGTAAAGTAATAAAAGCAATTTTTTCCTTCGCGCTTAGCGGCATGCATAGCCTGATCGGCACACTTGAGTAAGGTAGCCACATCCTGAGCATCCATTGGGGAAAGTGCAATTCCTAAACTGGCTGTGAGATGGATGATTTCATTTTCTAAATGATAAGGAATCGCCAATTGCTCAAGAATCGAGTTAACACTATGATCCACAAGACTCGTTTCATCCAGATTGCTAACTATAAAAGCAAATTCATCACTACCCAACCGCCCGAGTATACCTTTATCTTGCGAGAATGCAGTCAGTCTTCTGGAAACTTCTTTCAGCAACTGATCGCCATATTGATGGCCAAGCGTATCGTTAATCTCTCCAAACCGATCAAGATTAATAAGTATCAATGCAAGCTGCTTATTCTCAAGCTGGCATTTCTTTATTTCTTCATTCAATCGCTCATAAACCATTCTCCGGTTTGGTAATCCGGTCAATTGATCGTAGTTGGCTTGTCTCCAAATTAATTCCTCTTTTTTCTTCTTTTCAGAAATGTCGCTAAATAACCCGACCCACCCCTGAATGGAGCCGTCCGGATTAAAAAGGGTATTGATACTCAAAATTTCCGTAAATAATTCACCATTCTTGCGGCGGTTTTGTATCTCACCTTGCCACTTACCCGTTGCGACGATCGATCGCCACATAGCCTTATAAAACTCTTTACTATGAAGACCTGTGCTTAGAATTTTTGGAGTTTTACCTATGACCTCACTCGGTTGATAACCAGTAACTTCCGTAAAAGCCGGATTAACACTGATAATGCATTTATCTGCATCGGTAACCATCATGGCTTCACTGCTATTATGATAGGCAAGAGAGGCCAATTTCATTCTGGCTTGAGATTTTTTTAATTCATATATTGTAAGTGTTAGCAGTAAGCCAATTACCGAAACAATAAGAAATGCTAGCTGCATATTGATTAATCCATATTCTTGCAAATCCCTTCCGAAGTAGCCAATTCCGCTCGCAGCTCCTATCATGGCTTGTACAAATGCGATTGTGAGAACCAGCGTGATGCCATGACGGCCAAACGGGATAGCTCCCCACGTTACGAAAACAATTACCCAGTAATCTCTAGCAATAAAACCAAGTTCATCGTAGAACCACTCAAGAAAAATGATTTGTCCAGTCAGAATGGTTAAACTGATAAAAGCAATAGTTTCAATCGTACGGTACCCTGCGAACCAACCTGCAGGGAGTTTCTTCCAAATTAAAAAGAATGGAGTAAATATTGCTATGCCGAGTAAATTTGCTATCCACCAGAGTATCAAGCTGAAAGTTAGTACTTGAGAGCTTAACTCGTTGATCAGTGACAACCCAATGATACATATCATCGTGCCAATTGTGACCGACAAGATAGCCGATAAGGCAAACCAAGAATATTCACCGGGATTTTTAAGATCAATGATGTATTGATGTTTTGCGCTTCTAAGATTGCGCTTAAGAAGCCAAATCGCGAAAAGCGGTTCAAAAGTATTGCCAATGACAAAAACGAGATTCGATTCTATGGACTTACCGGCTAAATAGTTCGCTAAAAAAACGCCCAGTGCAATACCGGGCCAAAGCCTATGACCACCGATCAGCAGAGCCGCCAAAGCCAATCCGCTTGGCGGCCAAATTGGAGAAAAAATTCCATTTGCTGCAAAATTTTCTATGATTATTTTTGCAAGTAAGGCGTATATGAGTGCTAGTAGCAATATGGAGACAACATTCAGCCATCCATTGACCGGAAACTTTTTTAAACAGAAATTAATGGGAAGTTTTCTTAGAAAGAGCATGAATATCATCACATTAACCAAATTTGAAAAAAATACAATAGGTTAATGCCATCATAAAAAAATCGCTGATTGATCGCATTTACATTTTGTACACCTTTATGTTGTAAATCAATCAGCGATTTCTTAGGCGGGGTTGTCGGAAAATTGCCTATTCCAGGGGGAATTCAATTCACTAATTAATAAATATATTTTTAGTAAATGCTATTTTGGTCATTTGCCGGCAACCCCTAGGCACATCGAACAAATTCGATGGTTCTGAAGCTAACATTCGCTTAATAGTCATATTTGTCGTTCGCTACCTTTTTACTATTTAATAGATACTGATCCCTATTTATAGGGGTTGAACTATTTTTTTCTGAAGAAAATGGCCTGATAGCAGATAGCTTGCGGCTTGCCGGCATATTTGCCATAGCCTGTTGTTGACCAACTTTGAAAATTGAAATTGCACCGGCCAAATCTTTTGCCTGGCGCTCCAATGATTCGGCAGATGCAGCAGCCTCTTCTACCAGAGCAGCGTTTTGTTGCGTAACGTTATCCATTTGAATCACTGCTTGGTTAATCTGCTCAATTCCGTCACTTTGTTCCTGAGAAGCGGCTGTAATATCTGACATGATCTCGGTCACCTGTTTAACAGAAGCGATGATTTCATCTATGGTTTTACCCGTCTCTTCTACAAGCTTGGCTCCATCTTGAACTTTGCCGACAGAATCTTCAATGAGTGTTTTTATTTCCCTCGCAGCTGCGGCGCTTCGTTGTGCCAGGTTTCTCACTTCCGTTGCCACAACAGCAAATCCCCGACCTTGGTCTCCTGCCCGGGCCGCTTCTACTGCCGCGTTGAGCGCAAGTATATTGGTTTGGAAAGCAATACCGTCAATTACACTAATGATGCTTGCAATTTTGCTTGAGCTGTCGCTGATCGAGGACATGGTATTCACAACTTCTTTCATCATTTGTCCGCCCTTACCGGCAATTGTGCTCGCATTCATCGAGAGCTGATCCGCTTGCCTTGCATTATCGGCATTTTGTTTTACCGTGGAGGTTAATTCTTCCATACTGGATGCGGTTTCTTCTAGCGAAGAAGCCTGCTCTTCCGTGCGTTGCGATAAATCAAGATTGCCGCTCGCGATTTGGCGCGATGCATGGCTTACTTCCTCGGGACTATTACGAACATCTGAAACGGTAACTCTCAGATTGATGCTCATCTGAACAAGCGCTTTGATCAAGTTGCCGAATTCATCCGAA
>SSFV01000121.1 GCA_008015565.1 Nitrosomonas sp.
ATGGTACATCGTGCATTGAGTTGGAAGAAATTCAGCTGGCCAAGAAGCAGATCCTCAGCTCACGTTCGTTTGGTATACCGGTATCGGACTTGGCCAGCCTGGAGGAATCAGTGTCGCTGTACATTAGCCGCGCTGCGGAAAAGCTGCGCCGCCAGCAGTCGTATGCCGGAATAGTTTACGTTTATATTCGCACCAGTCCATTCAATCCGCGGAAAAAATGCTATGCCAACGGCATGGCCATTCCATTGTCAGCGCATTCGGACGACACGTTGCTATTGACCAAGGCTGCCTTGTGGGGGTTGCGTAGAATTTACCGTCAAGGCTATTCTTATCAAAAGGCTGGTGTGGCGCTGGTTGATTTGGCACCGCGGCAATATCGGCAAACCAGTTTGTTCGGAACATATTTAACCGATACCCGGTCTGGAAACTTGATGCGTATTATCGATCAAATCAATGCCCGCATGGGCCGGGGTACCCTTAAACTTGCATCGGAAGGCTTCAGGCAATCTTGGAAAATGAAACAAGGAAACAAAAGCCCCAGCTATACTACTAATTGGGAGGAATTGCTGGGTGTTGTAAGTTGAAAAAACACCGTGCCGGATCGATAATCAACCGGTCTACGTATCGGGATAATTCAATGGATTATTGAAGAGCCGGTATGGAATGATGGGAATTAAATCTAATCACCGGGAAATGACATGAAACGACGTACTTTTTTGCAAGCTGCTGTTGCGATTCCATTTGTCGCCAAAATACCCATCGTAGCTGAGGTGCATGCCGCCTTACAGGGTGAGGGTTGGCGCATTTATGAAGTGAACACAAAGCTGGAAATTGCGAATGCTGCCGGTGTCTCGCGCGCGTGGATTCCATTGCCGTACACCGCGAAGACCGCCTGGCACACACCGCTCGGTAATGTATGGAGCGGCAACGGGCAGATGAAAGCCATTACCGAATCGAAATACGGCGCGGAAATGCTCTATGTGGAGTGGAATGAAGGTGAAAAAAACCCGCTGCTCGAGGTGATCAGCCGCTTTGCGGCGCGTGACCGCAGCGTGGACTTTTCCAAATCCAATCCGAACGCGCAGGGTTTGCCGGAAACCGAATTAAGACTTTATACTGAGCCAACGGAACTAATTCCGACCGATGGTATTGTATTTGAGACTGCACGTGATATTACCCGTTTTGCCAAAACAGACATCGAGAAAGCGCGTGCAATTTACGAGTGGGTCGTGGATAACACTTTTCGAGATCCCAAAGTCAAAGGTTGCGGTTGGGGTGATATCAAAACAATGCTGGAAACGCGCTATTTCGGCGGTAAATGCGGTGATCTCAACGCGCTATTTGTTGGTTTGGCGCGCTCAGCCGGTGTGGCGGCACGTGATATTTACGGTGTGCGGGTCGCGCCGTCACAGCTAGGCTACAATAGCCTCGGGCTTGGTAGTGCCAATGCGAGTAAGGGACAGCACTGCCGAGCGGAATTTTATGCTCAAGGCATAGGCTGGGTGCCGGTCGATCCTGCAGACGTACGCAAGGTAGTGCTGGAGGAGCCACCCGGCAACCTGGAAATCAACGATCCGAAGGTTGTTGCAATACGTCAGAAGCTGTTCGGTAGCTGGGAGATGAATTGGCTGGCTTATAACACTGCTCACGACGTAGTTCTGCCGAATTCCCGGATCAAGATTCCGTACTTCATGTATCCAAACGGGGAGACGGGAGGCAAAATGCTGGATCAACTGAGTCCCGAAACCTTCCAATATACGATTACAGTTCAGCAAATCACGGCATAAGTGTGATTCGAAATAGTAATTCCTTTAATCTTCCATTGCTTTGTGACAACTCATATTGGGATAACAGGATGACATCAATACTAATTGGTGGGATACAAAGCTACTAATTAATAAGGACTTATTGTCTATTGAACGATTTGATGACAAAAGATAAAGTGAACGCCTCAATAGTTGAAGTTTTAGTACTGCCGGATTGGATTTAGTAAATTTCTTATCAGGTAAAAAAACAAAACTAGTATTTTGAGCTAGTTCCTTAGTTTCAACTTTATAAGAGCCCTTGGAAAGCGCTGTCTTGCAAGGGCTTACTTTTTTGATCGCGCTTATAAATTGGCGGATTTGTTTAATAAGCGCAATTTTCTGAGCTGTGTGGTCAGCTACTATATTTTGACTATTTAACTTACTTCCGGATTTGGATCTAGGGTTTCACGAAATATCCCTGCTGAAATCGTAAGTCAATAAGATAAATAATATTTTCAGAAGTGATTAAGGGCGAAGTTCCTGCCGTATGGCTGCGCTTGATGTGTCATTCCGTAAGTTAGCCGCGATATTCGTAATATATTCAAAAGCCTCAAGTGAAAGTGTGGGGCGCCGATAAAATGTGCCATGTACTTTACACATTCCCATTGACCGGTAGTTAAGCTTGTACCTTGAACGCATTTTCGTTACCTATGAGAATATATTTATATTATTCCGACGCGCAAAAGTACCTGGCCAATATAGCGATAATTTTGAAAGCTAGTGCGATAGCATAAATTTATTATGGCGTCATTAATTTCGACCTTAGAAAATGGAAAAGCGGATTTCTTCGATCTTCTGGTTAAACGAATGGAAGAAGGGGGCGATTTTCCTGCTTGGTCAAAATCAATCGAACAGCTTGATGAACTCATGCGGGATGAAGATAAAAATATTGCTCAAATTGCTAATGTGATTTTGAGCGATTTTACATTAACCCAGAAGATCATACGCTTAGCCAATTCGGAAATGTATTCTAAAATGAGTAATGGCATTACAACCATTTCTCACGCAATAGCTGTACTTGGCTTACATGCTATTTCTAATATAGTTCTTAATATCCACTTTATCGATACGCTGTCAGCCTCAGCTTCGCATTCAGGTTCAGTGCGCGCTGAATTGCAACAAATTGTACTGACTGGCGAGATTGCTCGAAATATTGCCTCTAAATCAAAAATTAAGAATGTGGAAGAAGCGGTGGTGTGCGCGATGATGCATCACATAGGGCGGCTTATGCTGGTATTTTATTTTCCAGACGAATGGCTAAAAATTCAACAAATAGCGAAACAAGATTATAGCCGTGAAAGTGAAGCATCGTTAAAAATTATCGGTCTTACGATCGATGAGATTTCTCAAGAAATGGCCAAGCTCTGGCGGCTGCCAGTAAAAATATCGAACAGCATGGTAAGTTCAGTAACGCTTGATAAAACCAGCATTCCAGGAACTTTGGATTGGCTCAAGGTCATGGCAAATTTCTCTGGAAATGTTGCATCGATGCTGACGAATAAAGCCGCCAACAAAAACGTGCAAGATTTTGTATCGCGCTATAGCCGATCCTTATTGATTTCTAAAGAGGATATTCTAAGCTCAATTGAACAAGCTGCGAAAAAAACAAACTCTGCAGATTTAACTGAGCATGACAAACGATCTGAGAAATTGGATAATTTTCGCAATCGGCTAACGGCCGGCCTGATTGAACTGAGCTTCGCGATAGCGCAGAAAATAGATTTTAATAGCGCGTTAAGTATTGTGCTCGAAACAATATATGCCGGTTTGAAATTTAATCGAGTGATTGTTTTTTTTCGAGATTCGGAAACTTATATAGCGCATTCGTATTTTGGTAATTTGAATCAGGACATATTGTCACAACTCGTTTTTTCCGAGAGTTATACGGCTGATGTGTTTCATTTGTCATTAAAGAATAGGGCGGATGTATTCATTCAAAGTGTCATTTCAGCCCGGGAATCATCCATTCCGGATTGGCATAGAGCAGCTTTACCTGATGCGGGCGCTTTTATATTGTTGCCAATGTTTTTTGAGGATAACGCCATAGGCACAATCTATGCAGATTGGTGTGAAGGAGATATCCAAGCGATTAGCCCCGACGAATTCTTAGCGTTGGGGATGCTTCGTGATCAATTGATGAGATCTCTCGCAAAATAATTTCCTCCTGTTTACTTTAACTGAGTACACAGTTATTACTGCTGTGCTTGGCCATGCCAAAAGTGCGAGAAATTTCGCTATTACACTATAATTGAGCCCTGAAATATAGTTGATTAAAAAATCATGCTATGCAGAAAATAATAAATCACAAGGGATAAATAATGAGTGCTATTTGGTTTAAAGAGTATACCGTTGATTACTTGGAAGGTTTGCGCAATGCCAATATGGGAGAACATATTGGCATTCAGTTTATCGAATTGGGGCGGGATTATTTGAAGGGACGCATGCCCGTTGACAAACGTACGACGCAGCCATTCGGTATTCTGCATGGAGGGGCGAGTTGTGTGTTGTCGGAAACATTGGGAAGTGTGTCAGGCTGGATGACGATCGATCCCGATAAGTATCGCGCGGTTGGATTGGAGTTAAATATTAACCATATTCGCGCAGTAACCAAGGGTTATGTCATCGGCATTTGTACACCGCTGCATACCGGACGGCGCACACAAGTATGGCAAACCGATATAATTGAAGAAACCACAGGCAAGCGTGTCGCGATTTCCCGGTTAACTCTGGCAATTATCGAACAGGGGACACTCAGCGCACAAAAAGAGCATGTGGTTGTCGATAAAGTTTCTCTGGGAGATTAATGCAACAAGAAAACCTTAGCCGCCACCACTGCATAAGGTTTTCATATAGTAGTCTATTCAACCTTCCTTGCTGTCTTTGTTATGCGTACTGCCCTCTTTGTTCACCAGTTCCTCATCCGTTGATTCGATTTTCCCGGCGTTACTTTCTGCTTCGGGGTATGAAGATCCAACTTCATCGGTTCCGGCAACTTTACTATCGTTATCGATAGAATTGTTACCGGAAGGTTCTTCTTGCTTGCCCTTGCTGTTCCACATGAAATAAATCGCCCCCAGCGTAACCACCACCGCCGGCAAAACGATATATACCATAAGGGCATATTCAACTGTGATGTCTGTCCCTTGCGGGGGAGGACTGCTTACAAGCACGTAAGCATGCGTTAAAGCTACACCATAGACTGGCAGTAATGCAGCCAAGAAACGATTGGTTATTAACGGTCGTACCGTAAACATATTCAAGACATTGGATCCGTAATATCCAATAAAGTAAATGAAAATATAAAAGAAAATGGCGCCCATCGGTTTTCCTGTATTATTTGTTTTTGTAAAGAAATAAAATCGTTGATCGAAAGACTTAAAATCTTCCGGCTAATGATACACAGATAGTTGTAAAAAATGTACAGCTAAAAAAATGGAATATTCAATCAACTTGTAAGCTGGTCTTACTGATTGTTGCTGTAATTATTTGAGCAATGAATTTTCTTTCTTTCGTCATGAAAATTAAGTATGCTATTGCTAGCCTAAATTTTTTAAGGCTGATTGTATGGAAGTTGCTTCTGCGATCTACATTGACTATGGAATCAAAAGGCCTGGTGGTAATTTAATGGAATTTGCACAATATCCGGAACGGCTAGAATTATATAATGAATTGAATGCAGTGGCCTATGAATTGCTGGCGCCGCCTTTTGAGCTTTCCCATCTGGTGCTAATGTCAGAGCGTAATTGGGTAGAACAGGAACGTGAACTGATCAATGAGTTATGTTTGCACTATGGTATTGGTCCGCTTCTGATGCAAGAGAATGATTTCAGCGCTGATTTCGGTGAATTCCGGCTGCGCTGGGAGCGTCATACGGAATATTCGACATATACCGTATACCGCGTCAAACCATTTGAAATGCCGTTTGCACACCCGGCAATTACCTATGTCCCGGACGAGTGGATAGCTCGTTTGCCGGGGGAGCTCCTGGTTGCTACACATATTGCTTTGGAAGACAGATCCCGGCCCAAGCGCAGTTTGCACGAATTAGCTACGTTATTTACTTCCTAAGCCGATATTGGATATAAAGTGTCGGTAGGCGCAGCCAGCGCGTGGAGCG
>SSFV01000090.1 GCA_008015565.1 Nitrosomonas sp.
GGGGTGGAGTTTAAAACAATTTAACAGTAAATATCAATACAAAACAATGATATGAGTGGATATTAAAAAATATTAAAACAGTGTAAAACGGGTTATTTTAGAATTCTTAATCAGTAGGTCGTAGGTTCGATTGCTTTCAATAGAACCAATAAAATCAATAAGTTAGTGAATATTATCCCGGAGTTAAATTTATCCGGGGTTACGCCGGGATTACATTACCAGCAATTAACATAAATAATTTTATTGGAGAAAAACATGCAAGAATTTCAAATCGACCGCGATAATGGCGCGCCTCTTATTTTAATCGATGATCTTCTTATTTTCTGATAATAAACTTTATCGGATGTCTGATTGTTGAGTTCCTGATGAAAGTGTTCTTGATTGTACCAGTCAAACATGCAAGTTAAACTGCCTCTTACCTTCTTTAAGTTGTTGAATGCTTGGGTATAGAGATGTTCATACGTGACAGTGCGCCATAGCCGTTCAACAAAGATGTTGTCATGGAAGCAACCTTTACCGTCCATGCTGATTTGAATATGATGTTGCTGTAACACTTCGATAAATGCAGTGCTGGTAAATTGAGCACTTTGAGCGGTATTCATGATTTCCGGACAACCGTGGATTTGAATTGACGCATCCAGCGCTTGAACACAGAAATCTGCATCCATGGTGTTGGGTAGGCGTCAGCTCAGCTCCTTACGGGAATACCAATCGATGATAGCCACAAGATAGCCGAACCTTTTTTCCATGGGCACATACGTGATATCGGCAGCCCAGACTTGGTTAGGCCGGTTGATGGTCAACCCTTTGAGCAGATAGGGATAGACTGTATGCTGCTTTCCTGGAATGCTGGTTCTGGGTTTGGGGGCTATACTGATAATCCCCAGCGTCCTCATCATCGATGCTGCCCTTGTCTCTGCCGGTACCATCACTACGAGCAAATAACTCCGCAGCTTGTTCAATCAAATGTCGCTTCCAACTATTGATCTGTGTCGTATGGATTCCATACCGGAATGTCAACTGCGGCAAAGTTTCTTCCCCTCGTATGGCTGTCAAGGCAACTTTCGCTTTGAATTCAGTGGAATATTGTACGAGTTTCTTACTCATGGTTAATTCACTCATTTTCTGTTTTGCCTAGAGCTTAACAACTTGTCCAATTTTTGGTACCAATTCAAGGTGGTGCGGTTGAAGGGATGCAAAAGATTCATATTAAGTTTTAATCTTAATGCAAATTCGTGATAAATTTTGTCTTGAGTTGACTGGCAAATCAATTAGAACGATTTTAAATTTAAGCGAGGGGGTTAATATGATAGAGCGGAATAAGCTTATCGAGCCTGAGAAAGTTTCTTGTGAAGTATGTTTAAAAGAAATACCAATATCCGAAGCTAGTAGTGTTAAAGCTACAGATTATATTATGTATTATTGTGGTCTGGAATGTTATGAGAAATGGAAAAAGCAAGCTGAGAAATCCGGTAAAGAAAGCGTTTCTAAAGGTAACGGTTGAATTTGTGAATTACAAATGGTGTGGGATTTTTGCAGCCGCACATTTAAAGTCGCGCAATTTTCTTGCTAAACACTATAAGTTGGTTTTTCTTGTTCGTTTTGCTTTGACCGGCTGTCTGTTATTGCTCTTCAGAGATCCATCGAGTAGCATAGCGGATCAAATCTGCACCATCTTTCAGGTTTAGCTTGGTACGGATATTGAATCGATGTGTTTCTATCGTTTTGATACTGCGGCAAAGTAACTTTGCAATTTCTTGGCTGCTATGGCCTTGTCCAATAAGATGCAGCACTTCAAATTCGCTTGGAGTAAGGGTATTGATCAATTGCTCAGGTTCGGCACTGCCAGCTACCATTCGTTTTAATACCTTTTCGTGCATTTGTTTACTGAGATAAACATTACCTTTCAGTACTTCACGAATTGCTGTGAGTAAAATTTCTCCAGGTTCCTGCTTCATTACATAGCCCCGGGCGCCGGCACGTAATGCACGCTCGGCATAGATTGATTCGTCGTGCATGGAAATAAAAAGTATGGGAAGTGTCGGAATCAATGCATGCATACTCTTTATTACTTCAAATCCTGACACTGTTTTAAGCGTAACATCCAATAAAACGATGTCAACCGGGCCGCTTTTCTTGAGTATTGTCAATGCTTCATTTCCATCGCCTGCTTCTGCAAATACTTCCATGTCGGGTTCCATATTGATGAGCATTGCCATGCCGTGCCGCAACATAGCATGATCATCCACTAACATTACTTTTGCTTTAGCAGTTGACATTCTTAAACTATTCGCATTTCTAAGCGTACTTCAGTGCCACCTTCACTGCGTGGCAAAAATTCCAGTTTTGCACCTAGTTGCTTGGCGCGATATTGCATAATTTTAATTCCCATTCCAGAAATAGATTTTTGGCTGGTATCAATGCCGACAAAACCACCGCCATCATCGCAAATTGATAAGCGTAAAACGCCTTGCTGACTGCTCAACGATATGATGAGATGTTGTGCCTTGCCATGACGAATAGCATTGTTTGCAGCTTCTTGGGTAATTCGATATAAATTAAGTGCCAAGTTATTATCATTAATTACAATGTCATCTTTACATGAAAAACTGCAATCAATGCTATAGGTTGTTGCGATTCTCACGGCTAAATTCTGTAAGGCAGAGATAAGGCCATCGGCCTCTAATTCAAAAGGTAGTAATCCTTGTGCGATCTGTTTGATTTGTATGACAGCTATTTGCGCTTGCGAAGCAATGGAACCCGCAGCCGTAGCCATATTCACATTCCCCGTGTTAACAATCTGTTTTTCTAATGCTCGAGCTTGATAACCTATTGCCGCAATCTGTTGTCCAAGATTATCATGCAGTTCCTGACCAATCGTGTGAGCCTGTTCTTCTGCGACAAAAACTAACGCCTGTTCAAGACGTTTTCGTTCCAGCCAGCTTTCGAGATCACTAGCAATAGCATTGACGAGTTTTTGTTCTTCCGGTACAAAAAAAGGTTTATCCGTAGGATAAAATATGCGTAATTGGCCGATGATCTTGCCATTGACGCTAATCGTTGACCAGCAAGTACAAGCCGGATCGCGCTCTGGACGCCGTTGGCCACGAGCTCTATCGATAAGTTTAGTTTTTGATGGCAATTGATGGGCAAGATTCTGCCCATATTTAGCGGAAGCGTAGCGCCAACCGTCCAATTCAATAACTGCAGTAGCAAACTCAGGGTACTGCACAGCAGGAATAAGATGCTCAAAAATATTTTGGCAAACATTATCGATGGACGATTCCATTCCAATACCGCGACGGATTTCATAAAGACAAGTAATTTCTTTTAACCGCTCACGCAATTGCTCATCCACTAGTTTGCGTTCTAGCCATTTTGACAGGTCATCTGCAATGGCATCAATGAGCCGCTGCTCCTCCGGCATCAGGAATGGCTTATCCTCGGGGTAAAACACGCTTAAATGACCGCACATTCTGTCATTTACACTAATTTTTGACTGCAATACAAATCCGATTGCGTCATTTTTCCGATAACACTCAAAACATACTTTCTCCTCGGCAGGAGAAATTTTAGGTACAGCATTGTTGCTGGAATAGCGATTTTGACTGTTGTTGGAAGAAAAACGCTTGCCATTTATCTCGATAACTACCGTTGCTATTTCCGGAAACTGCATTGCAGGTATTAGTTGCGCGAATATATTTTGCGTGACGTCATCGATCGATAATTCTAGTCCTAAACTGCGGCGTATCTCATATAGGCAGGTGATTTCTTTAAGACGCACTCGCAATAATCCGTCGATTTGTTTGCGTTCCAGCCATCGCGCGAGATCGCTCGTAATAGCATCAATAAGTCTTTGTTCTTCATTTAATAAAAAGGGTCTGTCTTCGGGATAAAAAACACTCAGGCGGCCGCAAACTTTGCCATTGACGAGAATATCCGACTGTAATTCGTGAATTAAATTTAGATTATGATTGGGCGGGATAATTCGTCTGTCATCGATTTCTATCATTGCAGATGCGGATTCCGGATACTGCATCGCCGGAATGAGATGTTCAAAAATTTGCTGACAAACATCATCGACTGATAATTCCAGTCCCATGCTGCGGCGAATTTCGTAGAGGCAAGTAATTTCTTTTAAACGTTCACGAAGTTCAATTTCCTTGTGGCTCAATTCAATTGAAAATTGCTCGGCGGTCTCTTTAGCACTGCGCGCCTCTCTCTCCGATTTTATAAGCTTCCGGACGAACCAATTTAATATGAATATTTCCGCAAAAATTAATCCAACCAAGTAAAGAATGATAATTTTCAATTCTTCGTTCACCGGTTTGAATAATTCCTCTTCATCCAGCTTCAGAGTCATGCCTAAACCGATGGTATGAAGCGGTGCATAGGCTTCGATTACCGGTATATGCCGGTAATCTTTTACTGCAATAACTCCATTCTTCCCATCAAGCGCATCACTTATCGGCAATACGCCGCCTTCCGTTACACGCTTCAATGATCTAAATTTCACACCATCAATCTGACTCATCAAACAAGCCATTTCCAGCTTGCCTCGCAGTGGCGGTGCGCATAGCATGAATTCGCCAGTTTCGCCAATCGATCTTATTTCGCTGAGTCTGCGCGTCAATTGAGGCAATGCAATTTCTGTCGTAATGCTGCCAAGACGGTACATATTTTCATCAATCACTTCTTTGCTGGTACGCAAAATAATACTTTGCTCTTCCCATACGAGGAAAGTGTTGGGATATTTATTGAGCGGTACGATGTGAGACTGATTAGTAGAAAAGAGACCAGCTTGGGATAAGGTTTTACCGTGTATATCTTTGACGATTGCAGCGGAAAAACCAGCCTGCATGAGTGAGTTAATATTCCGCATCAGATCGTTCTGGGCAGTTTCATTTTTAGGTTGAGTGCTCAGTTCGCGCATTGATTGAAGGATAAAAGGTCGAAGCGCCAAAGTGCGAGTATCTTCCAGTCCTTTTTCAATTTCAGTTTCAATTAAAAGCGCTTTACCTTGTAAAGCGACTCCTAAACCCCTGCCTAATACGGACTCGATTTGTTGCCGCATCGCACTGTATACAGCGACACCAGTGGTTAAAGTCAATCCTAATAAGAGTAGGCCGCCAATGATGCTGATTTTGCGATCGTCACGAGTTAAGAGCAAGCCATTCTCCTTATTGAGGTTTTTTTAAATTAAATTGGATACGATTATAAGCACAACCGTTTGGTAACTCCAGCGATAGCCTTAAATGCCTTACTAAATCAAAAGCATGTTATAGCCATTTTTTTCTTCTGAAAAAAATTAATAAACCGGCGCTGATTACGATAAAAACAACCCAAATCATAGGGTAAGCCCAACGCCATTTTAATTCCGGCATGTACTCAAAGTTCATGCCATAAATTCCGGCAATAAATGTCAAAGGTATAAATATTGACGCAAATATCGTT
Organism: Nitrosomonas sp.; assembly: GCA_008015565.1. Classification (GTDB taxonomy): domain Bacteria; phylum Pseudomonadota; class Gammaproteobacteria; order Burkholderiales; family Nitrosomonadaceae; genus Nitrosomonas. The sequence goes on from SSFV01000090.1 coordinate 5,455, forward strand.
AGAATTTTCATCGTTTCATTGAGTTTATTGCTGATGCTCGTGAGATAGATATCGTGCATGGCTGAGATTCTCTCGCGGAAAGACTCGAGCGAATCCGTCACACGCAGTACGTGATCATAAACATCGCCGTAGTATCGTAAAGTTTTTTCGTGGAATAGAGGATTGTCACTTCGTAAAATTGTGGCCAGTAACTCCCGTAACGGAGCAATATTTCGCTTCATGGAAATCAGGCCGCGGCGGATTTGCTGCAGTGTTTGCAACATTTCTTTATTGGAATTGAATAAGATATGCTCTTCGAGTGGATCCATGATCTCATCCAGATTATCTTCTACAACGAAATACTCATCCACGATTGTATCGAGAATGACATAAGCCAGATAATCACTGCCAAATTGCCGTAAACGGGCATTATGGTTTTGCAGATGGTGATAAATGGGATTAAATGTATCGTCAGCTTTTTCTTTAAAAGTGATGACGTAATTGGTTAATAACAGGATGCTGATTTGCTCGTATCGTAAACTAAAATTTTTTTCCTGATTAAGATCGATACCTTTGATGACCATGTAAAGAAAGTCTTCATACACTTCCAGCTTTGGACGTTGATGCGTGCTTAGTATGTCTTCCAGCACGAGGGGATGAATGTTTAATTCCTGCCCAATAGCCGCCACGATATGAGTATCATTTAAGCCATCGACATTTACCCAGGTAATTACACCGGTTTTTTTGAGATGCCTTAATTCGCCAATTGAATTGATTTCGTGCCGCACCAATGTATCCGCATTATACTGCGTGACTGAAATTTTACTTTTTGATTCATGCCGTTCTCCGACATGTATTAATGTTCCTGGAGGAAGCCCGGATTTATCGGATGCGCTGCTTAATTTTTTCTTGTTTATCTGCTGATACGAACGAAGCGTAGGCGGTAAGTTGGAATGCATGTTAAGCCCACCTGGTGATTGATTAAAGCGCTCATTTTAAGAGCATTAAAGAAGTTTTGGTGGATTGCAGCAAAAAATTATGGAAGAGCAACGTAAAACCAGGCTGTGAATTGCCTAGGATATTGCTGCCAAGTGCACGGGGAGATATTTAAAGTGGCGTATCTTTCAGATGTTCTGAGGCTCGATTGGCTTTCTCATATTTTCTTTTTGTAAAGAACACCAATCCTGCCAAACTTTACGAGCTTCCTCTACATTACTGAATGTCCACAGCACTACACCATCTTCTGTCATTAAGGTTGCCATTTTATTAGGCCATTCTTTAATTACACAATACATCGTTTTTCCTTTTAAGTTTTAATATGATCGCAAGCTTAAGCGTCAAATATGAAAATATGATGACAGCGATGTGAAGAGTTTAAAATAAATGCATGTATGATATAGCTTTAGTTTGGCATTAATGGCATGCTAATAAGCGAAGCATCGGGTTTTAATAGCTTTTCATCTTTTACAAGGAGTTATTATGAATAAAATCAGTTATATTCAATTGAGTTCTATAATAATGTTGGTAGCAATTGCAGGATGTGCGGCTACAAGCGATCCAGCCAATCCATTAGGCGCCGCAGAGAGTAGTGCGCAAATGATGGGGTCTGGGGCTGCCGGCGCAGCGACAGCTGCAGCAACATCGGCTAGTATGAATCAAATAGGCTTGGTCGATATTCTGGCGCATCGTCTGGGCGTGTCACCACAGCAAGCTTTAGGGGGAGCCGGGGCAATTTTTCAGGCAGCACAAGGAAATATGGATCCACAAGCGTTTGCCACATTGTCAAAGTCTATTCCCGGAATGGATACGATGCTTGGAGCTGCCCCTAATTTAGCAGGTGCTGGCGGTTTATCTTCTTTGATGGGCGGAGCAGATAGTACTTTAGGCAGCGTAGCGGCACTAGCTGGATCATTCCAGCAATTGGATCTTTCCCCCGATATGGTGGGTAAATTTATTCCCGTCATCACTGACTATGTAAAGCAAGCCAGCGGACAGGCAACAGCGAACCTTTTTCAATCAGCACTGGGTGTGCGGTGATCTTAGAACAGCATGCCACAAGCAAAATAAGAATTGCAGGAATGCGGCTGGCGGCTTCTTGCTGACAAGTGAGATATAAACAGAAATGATTAGATTCGCGGGTGATGATGATTTATCACGAATCTAATCAGTTTCGTGCAGGTTGTGATCACTTTGCAGAAGGAAGTAAGCGAAGCAATCCTTTGTTTTTGATTTTCAGGGAAATTGCTTTAATGAATGTTAGTCTAGTGATAAAACAAGCTTGCCGATCGGATGATTTTGCTCAAGAAAATTATGTGCAGCGGCAGCTTCTGCCAAGTTGAAAGTGCGTGCAATCTCTACGATTAATTTATTTTCTTCAAAGAGCATGGCGCATTGTTTTAATATTTCTGCTTGATGTAATTTCGCTTGTTCCATTTCCGTCCAAACTGGCGTTAACATCAATTCAAAACCGAAACGTACATTACGTATTCTTGCATTGCTCCAATTCGTTTCCGGGCTTGGTTGTAGGATCGTTACGACATCACCGTAATATTTCACACAATTAAAACAGCTTTGCAGTACATTTGCGCCGACCGTATCAAAAGCGATATCAACTCCTTTACCGTCAGTCCATTGCATTACTTCCGAAACGACATCTTGTGTGCGGTAATTGATAATTTTATCGGCGCCAAGCCTTGTGACAAAATCTGCTTTCTCGTTGCTGCTTACAGTGGTTATTACACGAGCACCAGCCAGCTTCGCCAGCTGAATTGCAGCATGGCCTACACCACCGGCTCCGGCATGAATTAATATTTTTTGCCCGCTTATTAAATGCGCTCGATCATGTAACGCTTCCCATGCCGTTATGAAAACCAGCGGTGCTGCTGCAGCTTCAGCAAATGATAAAGATTGCGGTTTTAATGCAAGCAGGCTTGCGTCAACAAGGACATATTCCGCATAAGTGCCTTGGCGATTATTAAATCCTGGTTGTGAAAAATAAACTTCATCGCCTGGTTTGAAATTTTGTACATTGCTCCCGGCAGCTTCTACAATTCCTGCGCCGTCGCAACCTGGAATCACGGGAAGAGTAACTGGAAATCGTTCTGGCGCCAAACGAATTTTTATATCGATTGGATTGATGCCAATGGACATGAGACGAATTAACACCTGATCATTACCGCATCGACTAGGATTATTCACTTCGTTATAGCGTAATACACCCGCTTGACCGCCTTGCTCAAAATATACTGCTTTCATAGCTGCTCCCGTCAATTGGTAATTGAAATTTAATGGCTGTGGGTTAAATCCGAATCTCACAATGATATATATGAAGAGTAAATCGATATCTATCATGTAGTAGTGAAAGTTACATCAATTTTTACAAAGAATTTACATTTTGTTAACAATTAACTTTTCTTTTTAACTTATAGTTAATCCATAAACTAATTTTTAATTATATTTCGATATTGAGAGGCAGTTATGACCACGATAACTTTTTTGGTAAACGATGCGCAAGTAAACGGTAATAAAACAAATGCGTGGGTTGCTATCGAAGAAGCTGATAATGGTTCGCTTTTATTTAAAATTAAGCTCATGGATAACATTGCAAGAAATTTATACGGCATCTATTTGGAAATCACTGATGAGAGCATTATGAAGGCGCTAAGAGTTTCTGCCGTGTCTTATCAAAATTACGCAAATGAAGATTCAATGAATTACCTAAGAAATGGAACGGATTCAAGATTTTCTAACGTAAATAATGAACGCAGAGAAATTACCGCTATTGACCCAAGAACGGGAAAACAAAATGCAGCTATGAATAAGGTCAAAGGTTACAGTTTTTTATTGCGGTGTAAAACACGAGTCTTGTCGTTGTGTGATTTTTCCCATTTGCAATTCGACTACACGAATGATTATGCGAATTCATGTATAGCTCCTAGCAATGAAGGTAGTCACCGGCGCATATATCTAAGACTAATGTAAGTATTCGATTGTTTGACACAAAAATTATATTAGTAAGGCCCGATCTGTCAGCCGAGCTTGATAGCATGTCCCGCGCCTGCAAGGTGATGGGACTTGGATTTCCCTAAGCTACTTTCTATCACTATCAGTGTGCCGTGGAAGCAAGCGGGGTTGAGGCTCTGATTGATGCGAACCGGTGCAAGCCCAAAATCAAGAACCGTGTTAAAGAGGCGACAGTCAGTCTTGGAAAAGCATGTCACCGAGACTGGGGAGAATTTACCGCTGCCTCTTCGTCGATACCTATTCCAAGTGGGCGACGGCCAGGTTATTTACTACCAAAACACCGATCGCAGCAATTAACTTGCTCAATGACCAGGTAATGCTGTTTTTCTGCAGGAATTCTACCAGGTAGCTTTTCGACTTAAGATTTACCAATCCATTGAAGCGTTGCGAGTCAATTTGGATCTCTGGATGGTTTATTCTAAGAAATGTGCAATTACCAAGGCAAAATGTGTTGAGGAGCACGGTGTTGCAAGCATTAATTAGGAAATATAGAACGATAAAATAACCGCATTAAACAACTCAATTTGATCTAACAGACACATCGTCAAATCGGGTAACTGCCGGATTAGGCCGCAATTGCTACAACCAATATCTATATTTAATGAAACTTTGGACTGCATAAAACTCTATCAGCCTTCGCTTGAGTATACAATGATCATGAATGATTGGTTTTAGTCGCGCTTTAGGACTGAAAACTTTATGTATTAATGCTTTTTTAATAAAAGATCAGGAGGTTATATGCACTATGCAATTTCTACGACTTGGGGCCCAACCGATACCACGCGGGCTGCGTTACCGTTCATATTTGCTTCATCAGCTTTACAAGCGGGTGATACCGTAGTGATTATGCTTTTTCATGATGCGGTAACTATCGCTATCGACGGAACGCATCAGAAAATCATTCCTTTCGGTCCAACTTCAAAATTTGCTGAAGTGTTTTCCAATCCCAATGCCAAGGTAATCGTGTGTAAACCTTGTGCTGAGGCACGTTCCTTTAGAGAAGATATGCTGTTAAAGAACGCTATATTTGGCGGAATGAATGATTTGCATCAAGAGGTCTCCCGTCCGGACGCAAAATTCATCAGTTTTTAATCTGGTAGACATTCCAAATTATCAGATCGCCTATGTTCGCTGCATTTGTCATTTGGCTTGATCTGATAATCGACAAAACAAAAAAATTTATTGATTATGAGATCAATTGCAGTCTCGGTTATTCTGGTCATCTTTGTTGCTTTGCTACCGGCATTGACAGTCGTTTCTTCTCTGTCATTGAATGTTCAAGGAATCGGTCTTTTGTTGGGGTGGCTAGGAACGGGATTGTTGGTAGCGAGCTTGCTATTAATGATCCGAGATCCGTATTGGGCATCTTGTTTTGGAGGCCTGCAACAGATGTACCGATGGCACCATGGAATGGGTGTGCTGGGTTTTGTATTGATATTAATGCACCCTGTGCTGCTGGCGGGATATTACTTACCTTTGGGTGCCGATATTGCAGGGGAATATTTATCACCACTTAATCCGCAATTGACAAATATCTTGGGCTGGTTGGCATTGGTTATTATTATGCTAGGCATGGCCACGACTTTTTTCTGCACCTCCCTTACGGCTTTTGGCGGCGCTTACATATATTGTTGGTCGTAGCCATAGCTCTCGGTTTTGGACATATTTGGACTGTAAGTGGATTTTCCGTCAGCCTAGCAGCGGCTTTGCTTCCTGCGGTAATACCCGTTGGATGGCGGTTATTGCGTGCCGATCGAAGTGGCGACACTCTTCCTTACGAAGTCAGTGCAGTCAACCATCCTGCAAAACACATCACCGAAGTAAATTTACGGCCATTGGCAAAGCCTATATCGATCGCACCGAGTCAATTCGTACGAGCGGCTTTTTTTGAAGGATCGCATTTTCAAGGTTGTGGTGATTTTCATCCGTATACCGTAAGTCATATCGCAAAAGATGGCGGTTTGACGTTAAGTATTAAGGCATTGGGAGATTGCACTCGGCATATACAGTTAATTGAACCGGGTGTTGCTGTCCGCTTGCAAGGATCATATGGTAATTTTTTGCTTACTCGCCCAATTGCACCAGAAATATGGATCGCTGCCGGTATTGGCCTAACTCCTTTTCTAGCTTTGCTGCGAAGTCAACCAGTCACCCAGCATACCGACATGATTTACGTTCATCGTGAAAGTGAGCGTGTTCCTTACGAAGAGGAATTACAGATGTTTGCCACAAATCAATCACTTTTACATTTTAATTCTTTGCCAATGACGAATGATTTGACCCCTTTATTCATGCAATTGGAAAGCATTGATAAGCTCAATATGAAACAAGTGTATCTTTGCGGCCCTCCGCCATTCATGACTAAGGTTACCCAATGGCTACGGAAACGTGATATGCATAGGCAACAAATTCATTTTGAACAATTCGATTTCCGTTAGTGAGTATGAGACAGATGGTTTTGTCAAAGAAATTTGCCATTTAATGCTTCGCTATTCAATTCACTTTTAAACTTCAATGAACAATCGGCGTTACCATTACCCTCATCAGGAACAAGCACTGCGAATTCTCCCATATACAACGGAAACACCACTTACGTGCATCAGCGTAGATTGCCCGCTTGTCGGTAGCGTGATTGTATGTACAAATTATTTTAGAAATGCTTCCTGAGACACTGGCCGATTATTAAAAAAACTTCTGCATAACCAAATTTCTGAGCTTTTCTACTCATTAATCGCGCTTGTTAGTCTAATAACTATAATTGATAAAGTTGAAAACTGGTTATGCAAAATACTTAGACAGTGCTATGAGTGAAATAAGCTTAATTATCTCTTGGAAATAATCCATGCATCGATCTGTGCCTATCATCCGCTTGGGGGGCATCCTAAAGGGCAACCGAGGTTTAACCCGCGAAGAAGTGAATGCCCATCTAAACCAGTATGGACGTAATGATATCGTGGAAGCCCCCACCTCGAATCGATGGGCGTTGCTATTAGAGACAGCTCGAGATCCTATGTTATGGTTTTTATTTGGCATGGCCATATTGTTTATCTTCCTTGGCGATACGATAGAAGCCGCGATTCTTTTTGTGGCAGCAATTCCGCTGATTGGAATGGATTTGTACTTGCATCGCCGCACCCGGGCTTCCACAGAAAATCTGTCGAGCCAGCTTGCGGCACAAGCCAAGGTAGTTCGTGATAATCAAATCGTAGATATTGTCGCAACAGAACTAGTACCCGGAGATCTCGTGCTGCTATCTGCAGGACAAAATGTGCCTGCTGATGGCATTCTTATCTCTGGTGAGCCAATTCAGGTAGATGAGTCTATATTGACCGGTGAAGCTTTCCCGGTACGAAAGCAGCCATTTACTCAGTTAGACCAGTCAACTATGAGTGGCTCAATCAATACTGTTCACTGGATCTTGGCTGGAACCCGGTTACTTACTGGAACGGCCACTATCCGAATTGTGTTCACCGGTGCTGAAACGATTTACGGAAATATCGTGCGCTCTGCATTGCTTGGCAGCCGTGAACGGACCCCTCTTCAAACTGCCATTGCCCATTTAGTTGTTATGCTTCTTATTGCGTCCACGATCTTCTGCTTAGCGCTTGCTTGGGTGCGTCTGCACCAGGGATTCGGCATTGTCGATGCATTGCTGAGTGCGGTTACGCTGGCAGTTGCTGCGCTACCTGAAGAATTCCCAGTTGTTTTTACTTTTTTTCTGGGTGTAGGTGTTTATCGCCTTGCGCAACGGCGTGCGCTGGTGCGGCGTGCGGTAGTGGTGGAGAACATCGGACGTGTATCATGCATTTGTTCGGATAAGACAGGCACTATCACAGAAGGCCGGTTGAATTTGACCCACCGCTACCCGAATAATGATTTTAGCGCCGAGCGATTGCTATCGATCGCAGCATTGGCTTCACGAAGTGAAACCGGTGATCCGTTAGATTTAGCAATTCTTGGCACGGCACCCGCAATCCACTCTCATTATTCTCTGGAAAAGACATTTCCATTCACGGAAAACCGCAAGTGCGAAACTGCCATATGGCGCAAACCTGATGATGAATTAATAGCAGTGACCAAAGGCGCACCGGAAACAATATTTGACATGTGCGCTTTTGCCGATAGCGAGCCTATAAAATGGGAAACTCGAGTTGCAGAGCTTGCTAAGGCTGGACATAAGGTTATTGCCTGCGCTGAGCGGCGCATCACAGCTGATGCTTGGGTTGGTAAAGAACCCGATCAGAAATTCAGTTTCGCCGGTTTGCTTGCATTTGAAGACCCCGTACGAGAAGGAGTTACCGAGGCAATTCAAAACTGTCGTGAAGGGGGTATTCACGTGATAATGATAACAGGCGATCATCCCGCTACTGCAGAGGCGGTAGCACGCGAGATAGGCTTGGGCCAAGGAACTCCTAAAGTAATCGAAGCAAATCAATTGGAGGCATTGTTACAACTGGATAGCGCCGCTTTGATAAGCGTAGATGTCATTGCTCGTGCCCTCCCATCGCAGAAGCTCACCTTAGTCCGTGCTCTGCAATTCACTGGTGAAATCGTGGCGGTCACGGGAGATGGCGTAAATGATGTGCCGGCACTACAGGTTGCTGATATTGGTATTGCTATGGGTCAGCGCGGGACTCATAGCGCACGTGAGGTTGCTACCATTGTGCTATTGGACGACAATTTCCGCACGATCATTCGCGCGATCGCCGAAGGCAGACAGTTGTTTCGCAATTTGAAGTTGAGCTTTGCCTATCTATTGATGATCCACATTCCCTTGGTTATCACGGCAGCTCTTATACCTTTAACTGGCTACCCTCTGCTTTATCTTCCTATTCACATTGTCTGGCTTGAGTTGATCATTCATCCCACAGCATTATTGGTATTCCAGGAGCTGCCAGCGACTGAACGCTTGACTCCACGACAAAAAACGCATCGCACCAAATTTTTTAATCCGGGAGAGTGGGGAGTGATTGGTATTGTAGGGGGACTGCTAACATTCGTAATCATTTATGGCTATGAATATAGCCTTGGGATAGGGTACGAGGTTGAACACGCACGAGCGATGGCTCTAGTAACTCTGACATTTGCAAGCGCCATGTTAACGATTGCTCTGAGCGGTCTGGCTAACTTTATTTCACGTATCATCGTGGGGGCAACTATTACGTTGACTCTACTACTGGTGCAATATCCAGCCATGGCTTCGTTATTACATTTGACTCCCCTACATTTAAACGACTTGATGCAAAGTGTAGTGAGTACGCTTGGAATCGCCATGATTGTCTTATTTGGACGGTTCAGGATTTGGATACATTAACTAAGTAGTGAAGTCACTTTACTAAACTTCCTCAAGAATCAATTTCCTATCATATAGCCACACCAAATAACCTGCTTACGGCCGATATTATCGATAATCAGTACACGATACTTGTTTAATCAGGTCATGGTGGTCATCATGTCCAACTCTTTATTGGCTTGTTGCAAGTACTGAACTAATACTGTTGCCGACATCCATTTCGATATACAAACAAAAAATATCATCGAGGATCATCATAGCGCGTGTGCTGCAAGCGCGGGGTATGCGGATTTAAAACTGTAGAGAATTGTTTTTTACTAAAAATGACACGTGCCTGCGGATCCGGGTCGATAGCTTTGAGCGTTTCGATGACAGCAACTCTTGGAGCCAGTCCGGCATAATTAGCAACTTGAATGGATAATCCGGGACGGGCATTCAGTTCAATAATCATTGGACCTTGATCCCTGTCCAGTACAAGATCTGCGCCTAAATAACCCAAGCCGGTCATTTCATAGCAAGCTGCAGCCAATTGCAGTAATTTATCCCAGTGAGGAATAAATAGCTCCGAGAATGTCTTGCGTGTATCCGGATGGTGCAAAACCGTTTCACCAAATTGAACAGCGTGTAATGCACCGCCCGTTCCAATATCAATGCCCACGCCTACTGCGCCTTGATGTAGATTGGCTTTGCCATCGGATGCATGAGTCGTCAATCGTAGCATCGCCATGATGGGGTAGCCACGGAAAACGATGATGCGGATATCGGGAATGCCTTCATAACTGTAGCCGGAGAAAACCGGATCCAGTTGTATCAACGATTCAATCATGACACTGTCAGGCTTACCGCCGAGACTGTGAAGACCGCTTAGAATATTGGAAACGTGGCGTTCTATATCTACTAACTGTATGGCATCCCCACTGGGTTTAAAATATAGATTGTGATCGTGTTCGACGATTACCAGTATGCCCTTGCCACCGCTGCCTTTTACAGGTTTGATAACAAACTGGTTATAAGGTCTCAGTACTTCTTGCAACAGTTTGACATCATGCTGGTAATGTAATGTGCCGAGCAGTTTGGGCACGGTGATACCAGCTTGTTGTGCCAGCAGCTTGGTTTTTAATTTATCATCGACAAGCGGGTATAAATGACGCGGGTTATACCGGGATATCAGGCCAAAGTTCCTTTGGTTCATCCCGATGATGCCAAAGCTTCTGAGCTTTTTAGGACTTGCTAGAAACATTTCGCCTTTCCAGAGAATGAAATCGATACAGTTCGGATAACCGGTAGCCTGTATACTGACCAAGCAACAGGATGAATGCCAGATTAACCAGCATCAATTCAGGAAAATTAAAACTCAGATATTCTATGGTGCGATTGCTCATGAACAGATAGGCAATGACAGCCGTCAGCAGGCTGCCACCACCCTGAATCAGCACCTCCCTGGGACCGTCTTCTTCCCAAAGCACCGACATGCGTTCAATAGTCCATGACAGAATGATCATCGGGAAGAAAGTCACTGTCAGAGCTTGATCGAGCCCAAGTTTGTTACTAATGATACTGATGCTTGCCATAATGACGATTACCACGATGATAACGGCCGATATTCGCGCTACAAACAATAGATTCAGGCGTGATAAATACGACCGGATTAATAGCCCGGTACCGACTACGGTGAGAAAGATGATAATGCCGGTAAGTAATGTTGTCTGTATCAAGGCTAATGCAATCAAAATAGGCATGAACGTGCCGGAAGTGCGCAGGCCGATCAGCAAGCGCATAATGACCACAATCAGTGCACCGATCGGTAATAGCAAAATCATTTTAAATGCATTTTGCTGCTCAATGGGCAAACTATAAATAGAGAAATCGATAATGCCGGCTTGTTTACTCATGCTGTCGCGCACTACCAGATTTCTCGTGGATTGAAGGTTTTTGATGATGGAAAACGAAATTTGGGAATTTTTGCCGCCCACTACATCCAGCAAAGATTCATCGCCTCGCTGCCAGATCAAGAAATTTTCCGGTTTGCCATGTAAGCCGGTGTTTTGATTAAACAGTAACCACTGTCCGCCAATATACACTTCGACGAAGTTGGTCAATGATTGTCTGCGCCGGCCATCTTCTAAATAAAGGCCGCGCACGATGCGTGCGCTGATGCCTTCCATTGCTAGCAAGTTAATGATCAAGTGCGTTTTGTAATCGTCACTGGAGCGTTCACTAAGCAATAGGCTTTGATTCTGGCTAGGCACTTTGGAATTTAGCGCAGTAATCAATTCGCGCGTAAATATTTTCGTGTTTGCTGACCGGTTGCGTACTTGATCCAGCAATGTAATCGCTGCGGTATTAAGTACTTCGTCAAATTCCGGCTTTTCCGGTTCGGATGGAAGATCGGCTGCAATGGAAGAAGTGATTTGATCCGTTTCATACAAACTTAAACGGTAATAAGCGGTTTGTGCGCCTTTTACAGCCCTTTTACTCCACTGCGCACGGCGCCCCGAAGGGGAAGCGAGCTCACTGAAACCGTAATCCGGGGAAGCAAAATCTTCTTTGATGATAACGATGTCCGGAGTTTCGGGCGGTAACGCAAACGACACCACCACTGGACCGCCGCGTGCACTAAAATCGATCTTGGCTTCGATGTTCCAAACCGGTGTTTTGTCATCCGGTAATAATGGAAATCCCAAAATGAAGTGTTTGTATAAGATCAAACCTACGCCGAGCCCCATGATCAAAATAACCAGAAGGTAGAACCGGAGATTTGCATGCATTATTTTTTGCCCGTTGATTCTGAATTGTCAGTTTTTGCGGTGATATATTTTTTACTGACATCTACGATCGCAAGGTCGCTCAACAGATTACGTCCGATGAGTACCTGATGATCGAATTTATTGCGATTTTCAAGTGTAAAATCTATTTGTTCATTAATATCCGCGAGCATAACACGTATTCTGACAACCGGCCGCCGTTGCGATTCTTTGTCACCGCGCTCTTTGATGCGCACGTGACGACGCAATCGCCGGGTAAGCTCAATTAATTCCCCGCTTTGCGGATGATGCATTTTGAATTTCACAAAAGGTTTTCCGTCTCGCTCAAATTCAACTATATCCATCGCATGTAATGAAGACGTACGGGCACCGGTATCGATGCGCGCACTGAATGCCAATCCCGGTGGATCGAGATGCACATACTCGAGTTCTCCTAACAGTGTTTTGGTTTCAGTGTTAACTGGAGCATCCCGGTTGGAGTCATCGGCATTGGGCAACTCACATGAACAATTATTAGGGGCGATTTGGCTGGAATCCTCGTTATTTTCGAGAATTTTATCGGACTCATTTTTTTCCAAAGATTTCTTTTGTTCTACCAATTCGGCAAATAACGTAACCAGTTCGGATTCTCTGGCACTAATACGTGCTTCGCGTTCAGCAAGTGTTTGTTCATGATTATCGCAGGCTGAAAATAAAAGCAATGCAAAAAGGCTGAAAAAGGATTTGTAATTGATAGATGTAGATGTTAATGATGAATGCAGCACACTAATTCTCATAAGTAATTTGTTTTAATTTTATTAGGTATGACATGACAGAATTATTACTGACTCTGCACTTTGCCAGCCTAAATACATCGGAGTATGTCAGAGGTCAAAGGAAACGCAGCAATTGTGCGAAGCCAAACCGTGTCAGGGTGTTGTCAAGTTGATCGATAGCGTTTGGGTTTTGTAGGTGCAGGCATAGCGATGGATTTCCAAGCAGTGCGAAGTAATAATGAGTTGATAGTTTCCAGGTTTTTCATCGCGCGTATCAAACTTGAATTCAAAGCGGCCATTGGCATCGCTGGGATACGATTGATCGGCGGCAACAGTGCCATCCTCCCGCGTGAGTTTGAAATTGAGTAAAACATCCGGTGCGGGTTGTGCGTTATATTCAACCCATCCATATAAAGTGATCGTTTCGCCAACATGATATTGCGCTTGGGGATTCTCAAGAATAGGCTGTGAAATATGCGTTGCCAATGCGTTACCGTTCAGGCTGGCTAGGAAGATTAAAGCAATGAACAAGGAATTATAAATTTTTTTTGAGGTCATGATTTCTTTAAAAATAATGGTTATAGCGCATTGAAATTAGGCCTTAACTCCGGCATGGATAATTTATTGCTTTGGTATGAAGAGGTCGGTAATAGTTCCTTCCGCCATCTCAGCCGCAAACAGTATGGTTTCTGAAAGCGTTGGATGCGGGTGACTGGATAGGCTGATGTCTTGCATGTCCGCTCCCATTTCTAACGCCAATACCGTTTCGGCGATCAATTCACCCGCGTTGATGCCTACCATACCGGCGCCCAAGATACGGCGCGTATTTTTATCCAGCAGCAATTGCGTCAATCCTTCCTCACGTGCCATGGATATTGCACGCCCGCTTGCAGCCCATGGAAAGCTGGCTTTCTCGTAATCGATGCCTTGTTTGATGGCTTCTTTTTCAGTTAATCCCATCCAAGCGATTTCAGGATCGGTATAGGCCACGGAAGGAATTGTGCGGGCATCGAAAATAACTTTGTGTCCGACTATGATTTCTGCAGCCAGTTTACCTTCATACGTAGCCTTATGTGCCAGCATCGGCTCACCGGCGATATCTCCTATTGCAAAGATATGCGGCAAATTGGTACGCATTTGCTGGTCTACAATAATAAATCCGCGTTCATCGAGCTGTATACCGATTTCTTCCGCACCGATCGTGCCCCCATTCGGGCGCCGCCCGACCGCTACTAAAATACTGTCATAAGTTTGCGGTTGCGGTGCATTGTCGCCTTCAAACGCGACAATTAATCCTGCTTTGCTTGGCTCAATTTTTGTAACTTTGGTTTTGAGATAAATCGCTTCATAACTTTTACTGATGCGGCGGTGCAATGGTTTGACCAGATCGGCATCAGCGCCGGGAATCAATTGGTCCAGCCATTCCACCACGCTGATTTTACTACCGAGTGCATCGTAGACGGTGGCCATTTCCAGGCCGATAATGCCGCCGCCGATAACCAGCATGCGCTGAGGCACTGCTTGCAATTCAAGCGCCCCAGTGGAATCTATCAATCTCGGATCACCATAGGGAAAACCGGGAATGCGGGTAGGGCTGGAACCGGCAGCGATAATACAGTTGTCGAATGAAACGGTTTTTTGGCCTGAGGGCGTGTCAACTCGAATCGAATGGGGTGTAATCAATTTACCCGTGCCTTGGATGACTTCCACTCTGCGTTGTTTAGCCAGAGATTTCAATCCTTTGGTCAGTTTGCCAATGACTGAAGTCTTCCAGCTGCGTAATTTTTCTAGATCGACTTTGGGCTTATTAAAAACAATCCCGTGCGCTTCAACCGCTTTTGCTTCGGTAATGACTTTTGCCACGTGCAACAAAGCCTTAGAGGGAATGCAACCAACATTTAAACATACACCGCCTAATGTTGTATGGCGTTCGATAAGCACCACTTTTTTGCCCAGATCAGCCGCGCGAAAGGCAGCAGTATAACCACCGGGGCCGGCGCCGAGCACGACCACATCCGCATGGATATCGCCCGGTGCTACGGATTCGGAGGATGCAGGCACTGTCGCAGTGATAGACGCGGTATTTGGGGATACCGGTTTTTCAGTGGTTTGTGTTGCGGTTTGGGGGCGCGCTGAATCTTCAGGTTGGTCTGCCAATGCCAAAGTCAGGATGACTGAACCCTCGGAAACTTTATCGCCCGTTTTGATTTTGATTTCCTGAACTAATCCGGCATGCGGAGACGGCACTTCCATTGATGCCTTGTCTGTCTCCAGCGTGATCAACGATGTTTCTTTTGCGACGGTGTCGCCAGGTGCAACAAGTATTTCAGTAACCGGAACATCCTTGAAATCACCGATATCGGGGATTTTTATTTCAACAATTCGTGTCATAACAGCCTTCTTGGCAGAGCATTGATTTTCCTGATGGGAAAAGGATATTTATTGTCTTAACTGGCCATCACCCAGTACGATAAATTTCTGACTGGTCAATCCTTCCAGACCAATCGGACCACGTGCGTGGATTTTGTCTGTCGAAATACCGATTTCCGCACCCAGGCCATACTCGAATCCATCTGCAAATCGGGTGGTGGTATTGACCATCACCGAACTGGAATCGACTTCGCGTAAGAACCGGCGCGCCCGGCTATAGTTCTCGGTGACAATCGCGTCGGTATGTTGCGAGCCATATTTCGTAATATGATCGATTGCTTGATCCAATCCGTCGACAATGCGGATACTGAGTACCGGTGCCAGATATTCTTCATACCAATCCTGCTCGGTAGCTGCATTCATTTGCGGGACGATTTTGCGGGCAGCTTCGTCGCCGCGCAATTCCACACCTTTATCGAAATAAATCTTGCTTAATACCGGTAATAGTTTTTGCGCAATGTCAGTATGAATGAGCAATGTTTCCATGGTATTGCAAGTGCCATACCGCTGTGTTTTGGCGTTATCGGCGATATTAATGGCTTTGTCGAAATTTGCCTGATCGTCAATGTAGACATGGCAAACACCGTCCAGATGCTTGATCACCGGGATGCGGGCCTCATTGGCGATACGTTCGATCAAACCTTTTCCGCCGCGCGGTACGATGACATCGACAAAATCCTTCATCGTAATCAATTCTCCAACTGCCGCACGATCAGTCGTTTCGATCACTTGTACCGCCGCTTCCGGCAAACCGGCCAATCGCAGGCCTTCTTTCACACAGGCTGCGATAGCTTGATTGCTGTGTATGGCTTCGGAACCGCCACGCAAAATAGCCGCATTGCCAGCTTTCAAGCACAACCCTGCAGCGTCGGCCGTTACATTCGGGCGCGCTTCATAAATGATGCCGATAACGCCCAGCGGCACCCGCATTTTTCCTACTTGAATACCGGATGGGCGGTAATTCAACCCGCTGATTTCACCCACCGGATCAGCCAATGCCGCTATTTGCATTAAACCTTCCGCCATGGTGTGCAGAGCTTTGGCCGATAAAGCCAAACGGTCGATCATCGCAGCTTCCAAGCCCTTGGCGCGCGCATTGTCAAGATCCTTGGCATTAGCCGCCAATAATAAAGCTTCATCACGCCGGATAGCATTGGCCATCGCAGCCAATGCATGATTTTTGGCCGCCGTATCCGCTTTGGCAACCAAACGAGAAGCCGCACGTGCTTGTTGTCCGACGGATTGCATGTAAGTTTTAATGTCTGTGGTGTTCATGAGTTTACATTTAACCGCTAATCAGTAGTAATCAATTATTTGTATGGAATTATAGTACAAGATGATGGTTGTAACGAATTGAGATACACGTCGGCAAATAGCGGTAATGTTATGGGAAGGCAAAGAAATACGAACAAGCAATATTAAGAAATAGCTTCGATAACTTGCTTTTATTCTGAAATTATCCAGGCAGTTATTGAGATAACCTGCCAGATGTGAATGTAAACTGTCATTGAGTGGTTTAGGTGAGAAGGATATTTATGGAAAAAAGTGCGATATTGAGCGTATTGGCTGACGAAGTGGAGCAAGGAAGGTTGGTTTTTCCGACTTCAGCCAACGCGGCAATTAAGATCAAAGAGAAGCTGGAAGATCCCGATTGCAATCTTGATTCGGTTATTCGATTTATCCAAATCGAGCCGCTATTGTCCACAAAGGTGGTAGCTATAGCCAATTCGGTTGTTTTTAACCGTTCCGGGAGAAAAATCACCGATGTGCGGTCGGCAGTCACGCTCATCGGGATGCGGACAATACGCAATTTGGCCACGGCGATTGTCGTGCAGCAACTCGCAGGATCACAATTAAAAAGTCCGATTGCCACACAATTATGGAAACACTCTGCGCACGTAGCTGCGCTCGCGCAAGTGATAGCACGCCGTGTTACCGCTCAGGATCCTGATACTGCGATGTTTGCCGGCATGATTCATGAGATTAGCTGGTTTTATCTATTGGCAAGGGAGAAGCATTATCCTGGATTGGTGGATGAAAGTTTGGCCAGTGCATGGTCCAGTGACGAAGATCTGGAAAATGAAAGCGAACTGGAATGTGAGATTAAAATAGGTACTGCGATTCTTAAAGCGCTTCTGGTTCCCAAGCCTGTGCTTGAAAGCATTATTTGCCTGTGGGAAGGTTATCTGGCTTTTCCGCCCAACACATTGGGCGATACGCTGCTGTTTGCTGATCAGTTAGCGCCAGTCAAGTCTCCTTTTGCATTGCCTTCGCATCAAACAGGCGACGATATCATTGGAAACTTTGATGCACTTGCCGGACAGGAAGCATTGAGCAGTATCATTAAAGACTCACAAGATGAAGTCAGCTCACTGACCGAAGCGTTGTGCGCTTGATCGCTTGTTATTTCAGCTTATTTTCACTTTCGGTTTGTTTTTTGTATGTCTCATAAGCAGTGCTTGCATTGTTTAAGCAGCGTTCGCGTTCTGGTTGGTCTATCAATGTGTGACATTGGTTGCGCTGCCATGCTTGGCCGGTGGTGTAAAGTTGCTGTGTAGAGCAGCCTGGCTGAATTACCGCGGAGATTGTCAATATGGCCACGATGATTAGTAATCTCTGT
Source organism: Nitrosomonas sp. (assembly GCA_008015565.1). Taxonomy (GTDB): domain Bacteria; phylum Pseudomonadota; class Gammaproteobacteria; order Burkholderiales; family Nitrosomonadaceae; genus Nitrosomonas. Next base: position 23,320 of record SSFV01000090.1, read on the forward strand.
GACCGGCTGGAATTCGAATGACGCATTAACTATTTCAGCGCTAAGGTACCACATTAATCATCCAGCTAACGCCAAAACGGTCGGTAAGCATGCCAAATCTCGGTGACCAGAAGGTTTTGGATAGCGCCATTTGCACCTCACCACCCTCGCAAAGTGCCGTAAAGAACCGGTCTGCTTCGGTTTCGGTGGTGACCTGAATAGAAAGCGAAAAACCGTTAAAACGCTGACCTTCTTCACAGCCATCGGAAGCCATAAGTATGTTGTTCCCGACGCGAAAACTAGTGTGCATAATTTTGTTTTCAAAGCCTGCTGGAAGCATGCCCGGCGGTGGTGGCTCCGGGCTGTCTTGATAACGTATGAGTAAATCCACTTCCGCACCCAAGGCGCTTTGGTAGAAATTCAACGCTCTTCACAGCGGCCGCCAAAAATCAGATAAGGTTGAATGATCGGGCTTGGCATAATGATCTCCTTGGATTTGAAATAAATTGCTATGCAAGAAATAAAATAACGCGCTTTAGAAATTATAATGCAAGCTTGTTCAAATTTTAACCGGTCAAGTTTTAGCTACCGCAAAGCGTAAACCTAATTGCAGCAACTCTTCCCAACTGTCACCCCGTGCGACGCCTTTGATGATACGATCGATTTCCGCAGCGTGTGACAATCCTTGCATCAGCAATTGCATATTGATGCGCTTACAAGCAGCCATGACTGTTTTTTGCCGCTCACCCCAAATTTTTGCTGCTGACAATAATTGTGTTGCCGATTCGCCGGCGCCAAGACCCGCACGAATACTGATGAGTTGACGAATTTGCTCTGTCAGAGTGGCTAGAATCAGTAGCGGCGGGGTGCCTTCACCTTGTAAGCCGCTTAGAATGCGCGTGTAGCGGGTAGTATCGGCAGCCAGCATAGCATCGGATAACTGGTACACATCGTAGCGCGCAACATCCAGTACGGCATCTTTCACCTGCTCGCAACTCAGATCGCCGGCGGGGTAAATTAATGCAAGTTTTTGGATTTCTTGGTATGCAGCGAGTAAATTGCCTTCAACCTGGTCAGCTAAAAATTGTAACGTAGCGGCATCAGTTCTTTGTCGTTGCCGAGTAAGTCGCTGTCCGATCCAACTGGGTAATTGTTGCCGCTCAATACTATAGATAGGGATTAGCGTTCCGTAATATTCAAGTGCTTTAAACCACTTGGCAGCTTGACTCTGCTTATCGATCTTAGGAAGCGTAACCAGTGTCAGGGCATCCAATGGCAAATTGCTGCAGAAAGTTTCAATGGCTTTGCCGCCTTCTTTGCCGGGTTTTCCGGAAGGCATGCGAATATCCAGGAACTTGCGTTCACCAAACAAAGATAGATTGGTTCCTGCGTTGAGCAGGTCCGACCAATCAAAGTGCTGATCGATGATGAATAGCTCGCGCTCGGTATAACCGTGCTGGCGTGCATACGTGCGGATGAGGTCAGCGGCTTCCATAATGAGCAACGTATCATTTCCCGATAATGTATACAATGACCCAGCCTGCTTTTGCAGGCTTTGCGATAATTGTTCAAGCTTTATTCGCATACTGTTCAGCGACTTGCAAGAATAAGCTCAGTCAAATGCAATTTAGTCGGGAAGCTTGGCTGCTGATAAGCGCCACAGAATTTGTTGAATGGCGTCACTTTGCATATCCCTTTGCAACAGTCTTTCTTCTGCTTCTTTCGCAAGAATTTGCGCATCCAGGAATGGGAGAATACGTGTGATTGCGATTTCGGTATTGGGCACAATTTCAGTGCCTTGTTGATCAACCAGGCGGTAGACAACGCGGTAAATCAAATTAAAGTCGCGTACACGACCTCCCGCGGAGAGTGATAAGATCGCCTTTTCATGGATGGCACTGATTACTTGCAGCGTTGCTTCGGCTGCTTCGGCATCGTGCACTACTTTGGTTGTCGATGAGATATTGATAGCACGCTCCAGATCCATACCAATTGTGTGACCGTCGGGCGCCGAGACGTAGAGCGTTTTGTATGGCAAGCTTGAAATTTGTCCGCGTAGCTTGAATCCGCAAGCCGCCAGTAAAGATAGCATTATTAGAATAATAATCTTCTGTTTATTCAGCATCATAGGTCTTGAATATACAAACGATAACGGGTAATTCCGGCAGTAAAATCACACTACAATATTTACCAGCCGGCCTGGAACAACAATGATTTTTTTGATCGCTTGAGCTGCGATAAATTTCTGCACATGTTCATCTGCCAATACCGTATTTTCGATGGTCTCACGTCCGGCATCTTTGGGAATGCTGATTTGCCCGCGCAGTTTACCATTAACTTGCACAATGAGTGTTACTTCATCTTGCACCATTGCGCCATGATCCGCTTTAGGCCAAGGTTGTCCAAGCAGTTCGGTACCAGGTTTAAGTTCGCGCCATAATTCATGGCAAATATGGGGAACAATGGGTGATAACAATAACACAATGTTTTCCAATGCTTCTTGCATCAAATTGCGGCTGGCTGCATCGCTATTTTGGATTTTTGTCAGATTGTTCATGAGTTCCATAACCGCGGCGATTGCGGTATTGAAAGTATAACGTCTCTCCAGATCGTCGCTGACTTTAGCGATGGTTTGATGCAATTGGCAACGTAAGGCTTTAAGATCCACCGGCAATGCCGCATGTAATGCTGGGTCAATGGCGGCTGCGCCATGCTGCAGATGACTATAAACCTGTTTCCATAATCGTTTAAGAAATCGGTATGCGCCATCGACGCCAGCATCCGCCCACACCAGTGTTTGTGTCGGTGGACTGGCAAACATCATAAACAAACGCGCCGTATCGGCACCGTATTCATCGACCAGTTTTTGCGGATCGACGCCGTTGTTTTTTGATTTCGACATGGTGCCGATTCCACCGGATTCTACTGCTTGATTGTCAGCCAAAAGGATCGCGCCGCAGCGTTTACCTTGCTCGTCATACTGAATCTGTACTTCGGACGGATTGTAATAGGCGATGCGGCCGCTGCCCGTTTTACGATAGAAAATTTCATTTAACACCATGCCTTGCGTCAAAAGATTGGTGAACGGTTCATCCAATTTTAGCAATCCGAGATCGCGCATGACTTTGCTCCAAAAGCGCGAATACAGCAGATGTAGGATAGCATGCTCAATGCCGCCGATGTATTGATCAGCCGGCAGCCAATAATTGGCGCGCTCATCGGTCATGGCGCGGTTTTGATCCGGACAGGCGTAGCGCGCATAATACCAAGACGAATCGACAAAAGTATCCATGGTGTCGGTTTCCCGGCGTGCGTCTTTGCCGCATTTGGGGCATGTGCATTCGTAAAATGATGGAGTTTTGGCGAGCGGATTGCCGGAGCCATCCGGCACCAGATCCTGAGGTAATACCACCGGCAATTGATCGTCCGGAACCGGCACCACACCGCAACCGGTACAATGAATCAGCGGAATCGGACAACCCCAGTAGCGCTGGCGCGAAATGCCCCAGTCACGTAAACGATACTGCACACGCTTATTGCCGAGATTTCTCTGCTGCAGCTTGGTAGCAATTGCGTCGATTGCTTGATCGAAATCTCATCCCGAGAACTCATCAGAATCAAAAGTAACGCCGTGATCTATATACGCTTGGGTCAAAGGTAGCGCCAGATCGTTTTCAGTTGGTTTAATGACAGCCTTAATAGGCAATGAATATTGCGTGGCAAAAGCAAAATCACGCTCATCATGCGCAGGAACGGCCATTACCGCGCCTTCGCCATATCCCATTAACACGTAATTCGCGACCCATACCGGCAATTTTTCACCGTTGAGCGGGTGGATGACAAACAAGCCGGTATCCATACCTTTTTTCTCTTGTGTGGCAAGATCCGCTTCCTTGGCCGAGCCCAATTTACATTCGTGAATAAAAGCCTGCAATGATGGATTGTTTTGGGCGGCATGTAGTGCCAACGGGTGTTCTGCAGCAACAGCGACATAGGTTGCGCCCATCAGCGTGTCCGCGCGCGTGGTGAAAACTTTGATATCTTGCGGTGTACCCGATACAGGATCGGCTGGAAAGATAATATCGACGCCAAAACTTTTGCCAATCCAATTGGCTTGCATGGTTTTGACCCGCTCCGGCCAGCCATCCAGTTTGTCCAGGCTAGTCAGAAGTTCTTCGGCATAGTGCGTTATTTTCATGTAATACATTGGAATTTCACGCTTTTCTACTGGCGCACCGGTGCGCCAGCCACAGCCATCGATGACTTGTTCATTGGCGAGTACCGTCTGGTCGACCGGATCCCAATTAACCGTGCCGGTAGTCAGGTACACCAGTCCTTTTTCCAGCATGCGCAGAAATAACCACTGATTCCAATGATAATAACTGGAGTCGCAAGTGGCGATCTCGCGTGTCCAGTCGATACTGAAACCCAGACTTTTCAATTGCTTGCGCATGTAAGTGATATTGTCTTGGGTCCATTGAGCCGGTGATACATTGTTTTGCATGGCGGCATTCTCAGCTGGTAATCCGAAAGCATCCCAACCCATCGGTTGTAATACGTTATAACCTTGCATGCGCCGGTATCGCGATAATACGTCGCCGATGGTGTAATTGCGCACGTGCCCCATATGTAATTTGCCGGATGGATAAGGAAACATCGACAAACAGTAATATTTCGGCTTATCAGGAATTTCAGCAGCTTTGAATGCGGCTGTTTGCTCCCAATACTGTTGCGCGTTTTTTTCGATTTCCTGAGGATGATATTTCTCTTGCATGGATTTTTGCCGGTGACTGTAAAGAGCTTGATTATACCGTGAAGTGTTTACCAAATTGAGGCTATAGGTGAGCTAGCAGGCAGCAGTTTGTTTGTTTCATCGATAAATATTTGCCAGGCAATAAATACACTATCCGTGAGAAGAAAATGCTGCTTGTGCAATATAGCCGATCCAGATAATCGTCAACACAACGTTAAGAAGTTGTCCATGCATTACAATGTTGATAAATCAATCTAGACGAAAGCCAATTTTTAATTTGACCTGGAAGTGCGCGATTTTTGAATCAACGATATGTCCACGCGTTTCCACGACCTCGAACCAATCAAGATTGTGCAGACTTGAACCGGCTTTTGCGATTGCCTGCTGAATGGCATCGTCGCTGCTTTTAGTGGATGAGCCGACGATTTCAATAACTTTATAAACGTGATCGCCCATTTTGGAATTCCTCTTTATATGATGGAAAAAAGCGTTATATCATATTTTATGCTATTAACCATATTGAAAACAGTTAAATGTAATCCTCTGATAAATTGCCGGTTAGCCCGGCGATACAGAACTATGTAATAAAATTTTATTCATTTCTATGGAGCTGTTTACCATGAAACACCGATTGATACTTATATTATCGATACTATTTCTTGCGGCCTGTGCGACGACGCCAACCGGCAGGAATCAACTGGCTTTTATGCCCGACGCGGAATTGGATGCTATGGGATTGCAAGCTTTTTCGGATATGAAAAATGAAAAAAAGATTAGTCAAGATGCGCATGAAAACCAGTTTGTAAATTGCATTGCAAATGCTGTGACGCGCGAAGTAGGAGGTAGTTGGGAAGTGGTTGTATTCGAGGATAAAACACTCAATGCATTTGCCTTGCCAGGTAACAAAATCGGCGTGCATACAGGATTGGTCGACCTCGTGGATAACCAGGATCAATTGGCATCCGTCATTGGCCACGAAATCGGACACGTGCTGGCTCGCCATAGTAACGAAAGGATGTCACAGAAACTCGGCGCGCAGATGGGTGTATCGCTGATTGCCGCAGTAGCGGCACCGCAGACAGCATTGGGACAAACTGCGCTTGGTTTGCTTGGGGTAGGCGCACAATATGGATTGATCATGCCATTTAGCCGTTTGCACGAAAGTGAGGCAGATGCGATTGGCATAGAGTTAATGGCAAAAGCCGGATTCAATCCGGCTGAAAGCATCACGTTATGGCAAAAGATGGCGCAAGCAAGTCAAGGCGGGCAACCGCCGGAATTTCTGTCAACGCATCCTTCCCATGAAACGCGCATTGACGATTTACATAAGCACCTGGTAAAAGCTAAAAACCTGATGTTACAAGCGCATAAAGCAGGAAAAAAACCGAATTGTAAGAAATAATTACTTATAAATTAGGTTCCGGCTCATCTGCCGGAAAATCCAACTCCACTTTTGCACCGTCCGGATCATGGCAGAACAACTGCCAGATTTCCAAGCCTTGCAGGCGGTGCAAGTCGTATCGAATGTTATGTTGTTTTAAAGTGTCGATTACAGCTTGCAGATTGAATGCGCTAAAAGCCATATGATCAATTACACCCGCGGCATTTGCGGGCATTGGCCTGCCCGCCATAATGTGTAAAATCGCCTGGTTGCCAACGTAAAGCCATGCTCCAGGAAAAGCAAATGGCGGACGATAGCCCTCTTTGAGTCCAAGAATATCAATGTAAAAAGCTTTGCTTTTTTCCAGATCGGAACTTAATACCGTGAAATGATTCATGCCAATAATGCAGGTCATTTTTATCTCCTGAAAGAATGTAATTCTTAGCATAAATTGAGATCCTAAATAATTTATTAAGATCAGAAATCAATGCACTTACAACTTATCGTATTAGATTTATATCAATATGATGTCTAAAAAAACGGTGTGAAATTCATATGCCGGATCTGTTTCGTATTCAGTTTATCAAAGATACTTAACGTTCTAACTTTAATGGATTTTTCCTTTTTTTTTTTGAACCGGAAGAGATGTACTGCCTTGATACAACTTTCGCACAATATAACGTATTTTATTATCCCTATTTGGCATATTGTTATTCAAAAATTGATTTAAGATTCTTGCGTTTTGTTAAAGAAAATCCTTCCCTTTGTCGTAAGAAAACTCTTACAGTTTATAGGCTGATAAATTGTAGGAAATGAACTGAAGAGCAATAAAGTATTTTTAAAAGGTAACACTAATTGTCAGGTGTGCAGGCAGGATATGAAGTTTACCAATACGTACGGCATGTGGTGGGATTTAAATAGCATTTAAGAGGAGCGCAAAATATGATACAGGAGCAAGCAACCGATAAGGTTGTTTAGTCATCAAATTCCGTTATTAGCGAAATGGCGAATGAATTTCTGACTTTTCGTCTTGGAAATGAGGAATACGGAATAGAGATTTTGAAGGTACAAGAAATTCGCGGTTATGACGCCATCACCCAAATTGCAAATGCACCTGACTTCATTAAAGGAGTTGTCAATTTGCGTGGAATTATCGTGCCCATTGTCGATATGCGGATTAAATTCAGACTGGGTAATGCGAGTTATGACCAATTCACAGTTGTCATTATTCTAAATGTATCGGGCCGCGTGATGGGGGTCGTTGTGGATGGCGTGTCGGATGTGATTACGTTGAGACAGGAACAAATGCGTCCCACACCTGGCTTGGGCTCGATCATTGATACGGAATATATTATGGGACTCGGGACTATTGATGAGCGCATGTTGATATTGATCGATATCGAAAAGCTGATGGGTAGCAGAGATATGGGCTTGGTTGATCAGAGTATCAATTAACTAACGGTTTGTTTTCTGGTAATAAGGCATAGAGGAGAGTGTAATGTTTACGAATACGTCTATAAAGTTTCGCTTGATGTTTGTAATGAGCATCATGGTGGTTTTATTGGTGGGTGTCGGTGCGCTAGGTTTATACGGTTTTAATCATGCTAATCAGAGTGTTAAAACAGTTTATGCGGATCGATTGGTTCCTTCCGTTCAGCTGGGATCGATTTTGGACGTGTGGTATCAGGTTCGCGAAAAAGCCAAAAATGCGGTTGAATCGCGAAATAACGCCACAGCTAAGGCTTTGGGAGAAGAAGCGAATAAGTTAGTGCGGCAAAATGAAGGGGTTTGGGAGAAATATCTGGAAACCTATTTAACGCCTGAAGAAGCCATACTTACTAAGACTAAAGGTGAGCAGCATGTCCAATATGTAAGCTCGATGAACCGGACAATTCAATTGGCAATGGCCGGGGAATTTGAGGCAGCAGCTAGAAACCTGGAATCTGATACCGTGCCGAAATTTAATGCCTTACGGGATACGGTATTTGCTTTGTTAGATTTGCAAGGAAATGTCGGAGAAAAGGAATTTGCAAATTCACAAAGCAGTTTTAGCGCGATTTTCTTATTTTCATTGGTAGCTATGGGGCTAAGTGTTGGTGTAGCGATTATTCTTGGTTTCTTACTTCTTAAGTCTATTGTTGCACCATTGGATGAAGCGATCGACATTGCTCATAAAGTAGCGTCCGGCGACCTAACATCGAATATCGTGGTCGGTTCTACCAAATCATCTACGGGTCGCCTGCTTCAAGCGTTAAAAGAAATGAATGACAGTTTGATTGACTTGGTTGGCAAAGTGCGTTCAAGCACAGACCAAATTACAACCGCATCGGGCGAAATTGCATCGGGAAATTCTGATTTGAGCCAGCGAACCGAAGAACAAGCTTCGAGTTTGGAAGAAACAGCATCTTCGATGGAAGAGTTGACGTCGACTGTGAAGCAGAATGCTGATAATGCACGTCAAGCCAATCAGTTAGCTGCCGGTGCCTCGGAAGTTGCCGTAAAAGGCGGCGCAGTAGTGGGGCAAGTGGTGCATACCATGAAATCGATCAACGAAAGCTCGCACAAGATTGTCGATATTATCAGTGTCATTGACGGTATTGCTTTTCAAACCAATATTCTGGCACTGAATGCAGCGGTTGAAGCAGCGCGTGCAGGCGAACAAGGCCGCGGATTTGCGGTGGTGGCTACGGAAGTACGCACCTTAGCGCAACGATCTGCCGCTGCAGCAAAAGAAATTAAAGATTTGATTAATGACTCGGTCGCTAAAGTTGACGAAGGTACGCGATTGGTGGATGAAGCCGGTGTAACCATGGATGAGATCGTCAGTTCGGTTAAACGTGTTACTGACATCATGAGTGAGATCTCTGCTGCATCACAGGAACAAAGTTCTGGGATAGAGCAAGTCAATCAAGCCGTAACGCAAATGGATGAGGTAACGCAACAAAATGCTGCATTGGTGGAAGAAGCAGCAGCTGCGGCAGAATCCATGCAAGAGCAAGCACAAGTCTTGACGCAGGCAGTCAGTATTTTTAGATTGTCAGGCGGTTATACAACATCGACACCGGTTAAAAGAAGCAATCGCCCGGTAATTGCTAAACTCCCTAACCGTGGCCCTGCAACAAAAAAAGCTGTAGTAAAGACTGAATCCGATTCAACATCGATACCTGCCCAACCACGTAAAGTTGCCGCTGGCGGTGGTGGCGATGAATGGGAAGAGTTTTAGCCCTTAATAAAACCAGTACAAATAAATCGGTAATAAATTTGGACATAATGAATACTCCCCCGGATATGCGGGGAGTATTCATTTTTTTGGCTACGTTTGCTTAAGTCATACTGAAATTATGAGTGGCAACGGATAGTTTCAGCAGTATTGATTAGGGATTTTGTTGCAAATTTAAATAATATTCCTTTCTCATTTTAAACACGAAAATGTCAGTTGCTTAGGAAATCCTCCGTGGATGGAAAAATACGCGGGAGTCTCGTCAAATGGTACAGCAATTCAATAAATTACGAGTATTAATTGTAGATGATTCTATTTCTATTCGCTCTGTTTTACGCACATTCCTGGACAAGGTGGGTTTTGATGTTGTAGGTGAATTAGGAAACGGACGAGTTTTACTGCCAGCCATAGTTAAGCTCAAGCCTCAAATTATTTGCCTTGATTATAATTTGCCTGATAAAGACGGGCTTTCTTTACTTAAGGAAGTTCACTCCACATACCCTCAGATAGCTGTAGTCATGATTACCGGTACCAACGATGCAGGGTTAGAATCTGTTGCCGCCGAAGCCGGAACTGCTGGTTTTATTCAGAAACCATTTTCTCTGGAACAAATTGAGGCGGTATTTCACAGAGTTGCTCATGCACAGCGATTGTTGGCTGTCGCGGCACGTAAACATAATCCTTTCGAAAATAAACCTTATCGAGCCAGCGCGGTTATTGCTGACGATAGTCAGACATTACGGCGGCTTCTAGCCGCGATACTTATCCACAGCGGTATTGAAATTGTTGGTGAAGCATGTGATGGCAAGCACGCGATCGAGCTGGTATCAGAAAAAAGACCCGATATCGTTTGTCTTGATTATGAAATGCCGGTGATGGGCGGTTTTGAAGCACTCAAAATTATTCATAACCAGTATCCCGAAATAAAGGCGATTATGGTTACTGCCATTGCCAATCGAGAAACATTCGAACGTGTAACAAGTCTGGGAATTAGGGGATATATTATTAAACCATATCATCCAGACAAAGTAACTCAAACCATTTTACACATACTTGCAAATTGAATGCCTTATAGCGGCAATTTACTAGCACAAGATTTCTGAAGCGCTGTTGCCAAATATTGAGATGATTCGGGGAACTGGTGTGCTTAAGAAGGGTTGTTGAAACGGTGAAGTACCGGATAGATGTGTTCATGCCAAATTTTGCGTTTATCGTTAATAGATAAGCGAGCGTTTGCTGGGCTGGTGGAGGGCAGACGCAAAAATTGTATGGCATTAAGATTGCAGATAGGCAGTACGTGGCGTGTAAAGTAACGCTCTGCTGTGCCGCCGTTGAAAAATACATGACTAATGTTTTTATGGCTGGAGAACAGTGACGCGAAATCATTGATAATATAATTGCCGGAACTAATCTGAGTATCCAAACTGCCGGTACGTTCGCACGATTTGAATACATCCCAGAGCGCGAGATGCGAAGAATGTAAAGCGGTTATTTTCTCCTGGTAAGAGGCATCGGTTTGAATAAGTAGTAATGGCGCTATGATTGGCCAGAATGCATTGCGTTGATGCGCATAATATTGATTGGCTGCAAGTGATGCCTCACCAGGCATGCTGCCGAGAATCAGGATTTTTGCGTGATCGCCGGCAATAGGAGCAAAACTATGGATGATCGCCATACTATCCAAACAAGAATAAAATCAACTTATCTTATCAACATAATAATTCCGGATCACAGTACTGTGTTGATCTAGTTCGTAGACCACAGGCCGGCCGGTAGCCAGTCTGCATTTCATTGCTTGCCTAGGAGTAAGGTTATTTAATAGCATCATCAGTACACGTAAGGTATTGCGATGAGAAACAATCAAAATACGCTTCCCTTTCCGGATTTCCGGCTGAATCGCTTCTTCCCAATAAGGCTTAACGCGCATCAGTGTTTGCTGAATACTTTCTCCCGCTGGCAATTCATTTTTATCGATGCTGGCATAATTCAATTGATTTCCCGGAAAACGCGGGTCGGCGGGATCGAGGTATGGCGGCGTAGCGTCAAATTTGATTTGACACCCTAAAATAGGCCAGATGCCGAATCTTTTGATGGCTGGCCAACGTTCCATTCCCTCCAGTGCACCGTAATGGCGTTCATTTAACCGCCAATGTGTAATGATAGGAACATCCAAGCGCATGGCAGACAATACAAGGTGTGCAGTGGTAGCCGCCCGTTGTAACGAAGAAGAAAAACATAGATCGAACGTGATACCGGCTTGTTTTAGCAAATAGGCAGCTTGCTTGGCTTCTTCCTCACCTTTTGGACTTAATGGTACGTCGCTCCAGCCGGTAAATTTTTTGTCGCGATTCCAAATACTTTGTCCGTGGCGCAGCAAAACGAGCTTCGTGATTTGCAGTTGCGGATGCGCCGAGGCTGGAATGGCTCTTAGCATCAACGATTGCCAGGCTGCTGCGGATTCCTGGATGCTTGCGAGGATTCCTGCCAGATTTGTTTCAAGGCAGGCCACAAGCCGCTTCGCAACGTTTTGATATACTGAGAATTGTCGATCAAGCCTTTTACCAGGCGGCGCTGCGCTCTACCTAGATTGTGATACGGCATGCTCATGAAAAGATGATGTGTTGCATGATAGCGTAATCCAACCGGCGCCCATAACGGCGTAATCAAGAAATTGCCGGGTATATTGATAGAATCGAGATATTGCTCAGCCAATGTCATTTTATGATTGCCGGGATTGCGATAGGCATGGGCTGCCAATGTGCGTAATGAATTGAGTGTAAAAACGGTTACTGCGGTCAAGTACCACAATACCAGCAACGAATAGGGAAATACATCGACTGCCACTAACCCAATAACGCTCATACCGAACAAGCATGCGGCCATTTCTTGCTGGCGCCAATTCAGATCGTTGCGAATGGCATCCTCGGCACGCCGGTAAGCCGGATCGATTGTCAGTGATGAAGCGCGTTCCCACACTAGCTTGCGCAGTGGCGGAATCAAGTACGACAACGGTGTCAACAGAACGAATCGCACTACGAGAAAGATGGGTATCAGCCATGACAACAACACGTAAACGATTATTTCAGCGGGTCTACGCGTTGCAAATGGAAGATATTCGCCGTCGGCGCTGGTGCCATATACATCCGGTTTGTGGTGGTCGTTGTGTACGCCATCATAGGTAAACGACGGAATCATAAATGGAATCCCGCAGATGATATTCCATACCAAACGAAAGTTTTTGAACGTGCCTTTCTTTAAGTGCGCCAGTTCGTGTACGAAAATCGCCGAGCGGTACAATGCCAGCACTGCAACGATAAATCCACCCAATTGCCATAGCGAGAACAATGGAGAAAATAGTGCTGTAAAAAAAGCTGCCCAACCCAATGTAATATGAAAAGTAAAATCTATCCAATAAATCCACGGATTGGGGGTCATCAAGTCGCGTACCAAATGATGCGCTTCGCGTAACGGAAATTCTTTGACGTAAATCTCTTTTTGTTCAATCATACGGCGTCTCGCTAAGCTTTGGATTTAGGCCAACAAGATTGGATATGTTTCATAATCAACAGATTAACGGCAACATCGGTTTTGTTGACTTGCCCTAAATTCGGCATTGCCGGCCAGCCAGTATCGGTAAATTCTTGATTTGCAAACTGTGTGGGCTGGGCATATCGCGGAATTACGTGAAAATGCACATCCGGATCGACCATCATCAGCATCAAGTAATTGATTTTGTCATAGTGAAACGCCTGCGCCAACGCCACTTCGATATGCTGGGTGACTTCATGCAATTCTGTAAAACTTGCCGGACTCAATCCGGAAAAAGCTTGTGCAGGCTCATGAGCGGCCAAAACCAGTGCACCGAGGGTCGCCTGAGCCGGACGTAATAACACGGACCAGTAGCGGTAGCGCCGGATGATGGTTTGCGGTGCGCCGAATTTGCGCATCGTGGCATTGAAATCTGCGGGTGTCGAATGCATGGTCATAGCCGGTTATTCGCTAAAAATAATTCCGGCGCGCGCCAAATCTTCAATGAAATCAATTTCGCACCACCGCAATCCTTTAATCGAGCAGGATTTAACCAAATGTTGTTTTGCCAGATTATCGACAATTGATAAATACCACGATTTCAATTCAGCCGGATGACGAAGCGCCAATTCCACCGCGTGCCGGAAAAGGTATGCGCCTTGTGAGCGAAAGTATATCAAACCGATCGATTCGGCATCGACTTGGTGTGGCGGTATAATTTTGCTGACTTGCTTTACCCAGCCCTCGGTATCCAGTTGCACTTTCATATCATCCGCATCGTAATTGTCTTTAAAGTCCACACTGAGTGTAATGGGTGCAAATTCCGAATTCAAGACTTTACTTAGGAGAGCAGACTCGACCACGGTATCACCGTTCAACAGTAGAAAATCGTCATCCATTTCCGCACGGGCTATCCAACAACTGGCCAAATTGTCGGCGACCTCATAAAAAGGATTGAACAAGGTCTTGATAGTGGGATAACCGGCATATCGCTGTAGCAGCAGGGATTCAATCAAACCGACCTGGAACCCGCTAATAATAGTAATATTTTCCACACCAACCGCCAATAACGCGTCGATTTGCCATGTTAATACCGGCTTTCCTGAAACCGGCAATAGGCACTTCGGTGTGCTTTCGGTCAGCGGCAGTAGCCGACGCCCTTGCCCGGCGCTGAGTATGATGGCTTTAACAGGTTTTGTATTGTTTGTATTATTCGGCATATCCATTGATTTTGGGAAGTTTTTAAAGGCAAAGGCTGCTCGTGCGTTTTAATTCTGTAACGATATGCTGTGTGGTGCCGAGAAAATTTTCGATTTCTCCCATCGTGTTACTGCTTCCTAAACTAACGCGCACCGCGCAGCGCGCGAGCATCGGATCCACTTGCATGGCTGCCAGCACATGACTTTGTCCGGGATTTACACTGGAGCAGGCAGCGCCGGCAGCTACAGCAAAACCGGCTTTGTCAAGCTTTACTACCAAAGTATCGCCTTCGATATCCGGCAGTGCAAAATAACAGGTATTGGGTATGCGAGCAGCTTGTTTGCCAAAAATGACAGCACCCATGCCAAGCAAACCAGCTTCCAAACGATCACGCAAGCGTGAGACTTGCTGCGCTGATTCTGCCAAGCGCAGAGCAGCGAGTTCGCAAGCGACACCAAAACCTACGATAGCGGGTACATTTTCGGTTCCTGAACGCAAACCATTTTCGTGGCCACCTCCATAAATCAACGGCTTCAATAATAAGCGTTTGTCTACAATCAACGCTGCTGCGCCTTTAGGGCCATAAATCTTATGTGCGGATAACGTCATGGCATGCACTTTGAGTGTCTGAAAATTCACCGCGATTTTTCCTAAACCTTGAATCGCATCGGTATGCACGTACGCACCGTGAGCGCGCGCCATTTCAGCAATTTTCGCAACATCTTGTATGACACCGGTTTCATTATTGGCTAGCATGACGGAAATCAATCCCGGTTTGTGCGCATGCATGGCTGCGCTGGCAGCGGCCAAATCAACTTGACCATGCGCGTCAGTCGCTAATTGATGCAATACCCAGGCATCGCAATTACGGCGCGATAGCGCTTGCGCTGGTTTTAAAATGCAAGGATGTTCAATGGCGCTGATGAACAGATTGCCCGGTTTCAAACTATCCGCGGCCCCGCGAATAAATAAATTGTTGGCTTCCGATCCGCCGCTGGTAAAAATCACTTGCACCGGTTGCACGCCGACCGCTTCAGCAACTTGTTTGCGCGCTTGATCAATCGCACGTCGCGCATTGATGCCATAGGTGTGACGGCTGGATGCATTGCCAAATTGCTGCTGGAAATAGGGTAGCATGGCTTCGATTACTGCGTGATCGGCGGGAGTGGTGGCATTGTGGTCGAAGTAAGCGATTTCCATGATTTCTTTGTGTATTGATTTGCAATTAAGATCGGTCAAAAGCGATTATAGGGGAATATGACGCATAATGGATCCGGCTAATCAGTTAAACATGCATGCATGACATCAATATTCAACCGGTAGCGGATCCAGGCTGCGCCACAAATACCAGGTAGCAACCGAGCGCCAGGGTTGCCAGCAGCAAGCAAGCTCGTGCATCATTTTTTTATCCACCGTTTGTTTGCCGAAATAATGCTGGCTGATCGCGCGTTGCAGGCCGATATCGTCCAATGGCAGCACATCCGGGCGATGCAGATGAAAAATCAGAAACATCTCGGCGGTCCAGCGCCCGATACCTTTGATTTTTGTCAGTTGAACGATAATAGCTTGATCATCCATGTTTGACCAAACTGTGCCGCTTAAATTTCCATCTGAGAAGTGCCACGACAAATCTTGCAAGTAAACAATTTTTCTTGCGGATAGTCCGCAGCGACGCAATACATCATGATCTGTAGCTGCAATGGCATGAGGCGTGATCGCGGGTATGGTTCTGTTTATTTTTTGCCATACGCTTTCGGCGGCCCTAACGGAAATTTGTTGACCCACGATGGAACGTGCCAGCGTGGTATAAGCGCAACCGCGCGAAGTCAGCGCGATGTCCGGAAATTGCCCGATCAGCTGCTGCATCACAGGATCGCTGGCAGACAATGCCTGGCAAGCCTGTTTCCAATAAGCTGGTGCGGTCGATTCGCTAGGATGAAATTTCATTTGCCAGACACCTAATCAGCTAGAAAAAATTTTAAAAAACAATGCGATAACGGATTGTATTTTGAACAGATTTCATCATGATTGTCATGGCCGCAGCCTTGCATTGATTTGCCGCAATATTTTAACGCGATGACCAAAGCGTGCGAGTAGCCAATAAAGCGGATAACCGAAATAGTGGAGAAATCCCAATATGATGATAAATCGGGTTCCCGGACCACCTGCCAAATTTCCAAGCGGTAAGATTTTGCCAACCAGCGTGATTTTTGCCAATCTTGAGATTTCAAGACCTTGCAAGTCATAATTTTTTTTCAGAATTTTTCTCATTCATTGATCCTCTGCCGTATATGGTTGATAAAATAACGAATTCTCAATAATGGATTAAATCTGAGTTGGGCTGGCGGCTGGTTCCAAAGCGAAAGAGATGCTTTACCAGTGCCAGCCACCGGTTTCTTATTACCTTGAAAATCATCGAGATGATGGCGGTATTTGATGTTTGCCACTTCCCGGGCATGGGGAAATGCGAGTTTACTGAGAAATAGAAAGTTGATCCACGGTTTCCAATCATCAAACGAAAAATTCAATAGCGCCGCTGCCGCGGCAAATTTTCCGGCAGAATCCAGTATTCCCTGTTGCAGCGGCGCAAAATACCGGTCTTGTTCCTGCTCTGCCAACCCGCTTGCATCATCGGTGCGACGAAACTCCAGCGCGTAACCCTGTTCGGTCAATCGATATCCATTCAGTGTCGGATGGGGAGCCCGGCAAGCTTCTTCGAAAATATCCTGCGCATAATATAGTGTGCTTCCTGCCAAATCGAAACGTTGGCTATCGAACATAATTCCCCGGATGGAGTTTTTTCTGCCTTCAGGGTAGGGGATTGCGCGGATTGCCCCAAACAGCATCCCAAAGCAATTCGGACAATCAGGCCGGTGAGCAATGGCTTCAAATAAAAAACGTTGGATGGTGCCAAGCCATCCGATGTCGACAATGGCTATATTTTCGTGGGCAAATAAGCCAGCTTCGGTGAAATAACGTTGCATGGCTTCATTCGCTGCTTTGGTTTGGCGTTTCACTTCATCCTGGAAAGATTGGTCCAATAATAGCGCATCAAAATTTTCACTGTGCTCAGCACGGTAACCTTCATGCGCTGGGCTTAAGCAAGTATCGGCCGTTAATCCATGGGCTGCGAGAAGCGGCAAAAATTTTTCAGCGTCAAGGCTGAAAATCCGGCAAATATCGCGGAAATCGCGATTACCTCTCGGTGTTAAAGCGATATTAGCATTCGTTTTAGTCAAGCCTTGATGGGCGCAGGATGCACCAGCAAGCGCCATTCTGCTGACATACAGGTATTCCGTTTGCGGTAAATCCCCGGCAGGATAAAGGGTAGCCACGGTTTTATCCCAATACTGCTTGAACATCCAACCTTCCCGCGACAGGAAAAAAATCTTGCTTATTCCTTTTTCTTGGCACAATTTGCGGATCTGCTGCAGAAATATTCCGATCAGCGGTCCGAGAAAGTTATGGCCCTCGACGTACAATTCCGAAACCGTCCGGTTTTCGCTTTCCAAAGGCGCCATTAATTGCTGCAAAGCTCTGCCTCGTAGCAGCGGTTTGATTTCACTGTAGTGATAGTAACGTTTGACCAGAGCCTTGCGCTGATCTTCACGCGGATCATGAATGATCAAGGCATCAATGCCGGCTTCTGCTGCACGAAGTCCGTCAGCAACCGGATTGTCGCCAATATGCAGCCAAGATTGGCAGGAAATAGAAAATTTTTCTGCAATCATGGGATAGGCATTTCCGGAAGCTTTTGCCAAGAAAGTATCGGCTGAAGAAACGACTTGTTCGATGAATCCGGTCAAACCGGCTTGTTCCAGCAATTTTTGTAAGTGGGAAGAGGGTAGATAAATATCGGAAATTACAAAAATTCTTTTTCCAGTTTGTGCAAGCTCTTTCATCCACTCCACCAGTGCTTGCCTGGGAACAAGCATGGTGCTTTCCATGGCCAGTTCGTAGTCAGTGACTTGCTGTAATAGGGATTCATTAAATTTGGATTGAAAGATATTTTCAAGAAGCTCCTGCATAAACCGCGGATAACAGGCTTCATGATCGTCGAAATTTTTTGCAGTTTCCTGGCGGTGTCTTTGTTCGATAGCATCCCGCAATTGCTGAATATTTCGCCAGCCTTTGGATATTCCTTGCTGTGCAGCGAGGTCTGAAATGTATCGCGCGACGGGCAGTTTTACTAAATCGGGATCGTGAATCCGGCGAATAAACAACGTATCGAACAGATCGAATGAAATGACTTGCTTGTTTTTAGCCTTCTTTTTTCCGGCTTTGATCAAGGATGCCAACGAATAATAGGTTGGAAATTTCATGGTATGAATCAATTTTTACCCAAGATGTTGCCGTATTTCCTGGAAAACCAGTTTTTTAAGCTTCTGAACAATTCATTTAAAGCGGGCCGAACCCCTTGCGGTTTTGGAGGCTCGAGTGCTGTTTTCACATCATGGAGCTCATCACCCAACTCTATTAAACGCTGCGCACCGGTTATGATGTCCGTGCGATAGGCTTCAGGAATTCTCGCCATCATGTATTTCGAAATCAATGCCTGATCCTGCAATCTGCCAGTAATGGCCGCTTCGTTGAGCGTGTTGCCGGAATGAATGCGGTAATAAAGCAGCTTGTCGCTGTGCAGGTAGTGCACGCTGTTTGGGAAAGCGAGCATCATTCTGAAGATGTAATCATAATCGTGCAAGTACCTGAGTGGACTGAATTTACCCACAACTCGCGCGGCATGTGCGGTCATAAAAAGATTCGATGTGGTAACCATGAAATTGCCTTTGAGAAAACCGGCGTATAGATCCTGGCAGGTAAAATACCAAGTTCTGTTTTTTGAATGCCAGGTATTCCAGCCAAACTTAGGATCGGTAAATTCCGCACCATCATCGGAAATGGGGATGACATCCGTGAAAACACACTGTGCATCGTTTTTCTCAACAAAATTCACCAAGCGTTCAAGACGGTCAAGCGTATAAACGTCATCGGAATTGAGAATGGCGATGTATTGCCCTTTAGCCAGTGATAAACCTCTGTTCAACGTATTGTAGGCATCCTGATTGTGCTGATAATAATAACTGAGCCGCGGATCATTATAAGCTTTGACGATGCCGCCCGTTTTATCGGTTGAACCATCGTCCACGACAATTAATTCAAGATCCGCGAGCGTCTGCTGTAACACACTGTCGACCGCAGCCGCGATAAATCGTTCATGATTATAAGCGGGAATGATGACGCTAATCAGCGGTTGCTTGATTTCTACCGTTGACATGTTTGCTTCACATATTTTGAATCAAAAATGAAATGATTGAGCAGGAACATCTACCGTTGCAGGCTCGAGGCATGATTCGCGGAGATTCTGAATCATTTTTAAAATAACATTATGATATTAATAGGAAAATAATTTGTTAAAAATAAATGCAAAATGATCCTTAGCAGCGGGACTGAATATACGGAATGACGTATGTTTAGTCAAACCAAAAAAAGCACGTTCTGATCAACTGCCAGTGCAATGAACCATAAGATAGGCGTGGCGCGGCGCGGCAAATCGACTACTCCGAAGACACAGGTAAATTTCCGGTGTTGCAAACTGTCATATTCAGCGGACGTCGATACGCATATCGGATCATTTCCTGCAAGTAACCGTATAAGTCATTACCATAGAAAATAAACGGCCTTTATGAATTTCAAAAGATGACGCGTTGGATAATTTCATCAATTTTTCTAATCTATTACCGGATAGCAGGTAAAGATTATCTTTGGTAACCCATGTTTTGTGTGTCTTGCACCAATTGTAAAAAATTGCATTATTCCAGTGCAGAAAGAAAATATTTGTATGGGCCTCAATCGGAAAATATTTGTTGGGTGTGGTGAAAAAACATTTTTTGCGACTCGCAACATCTCATTGATAAATTGTAATTGCGCATTATCATCGCCAACATGTTCGATCACGGCGTTGCTGAAGACCCAATCGAATTCATTGTCCTCAAATGGAAATTTACCGCCCGGATACTGGATAAATTTTTTCCCGGGGAAAAGACCGGACATTTGACTTAAGTCCTGCACACCCAGACCAGTATAGTATTTGGGGTCATAGCGGTAATTCTTCAGAAAATAATTTCTAGCCGGTAAACCAGCTTTAGACTCCGATGATACGCCGACATCAAGAACCGTCATGCCTTCCTTGTAGAGAGAATAAAAATGCGATAGCTTCTCTTCTCTGGATTTTTTCATGACCTTATCTTTTAAGCTTTTTATGAAAAACATAATTCCCCCGGTGAATCACCTTTGTTAGTATGAAATTTGATAGCTTGAGCCAAGGCTATGATAACCAACTCTTGCACTGGATGATAATGATATTAATCAATCGATCCACATTTGTCATTCCGGGCGAAGTGAAAAGTCTATGAAACTGCCGCTTCATTGCATGAAACGACTATCGCACCATTGACGGGTTGTATGCACTTGATCTTACTGGTAATTTTAATTGCCAGAAATTACAGGTGCTGGATTATTCTTAGAACTTTTAAATCCTTAATAAAATAATGGGAATTTGATATAGTTGCAGCAGAAATTGCTGATTGATTCTGAATTCAACAAGATTGGGAGAATTATCGAATGCCTGCCGTTGAGATGCCGTGGCGGAAATTAGTCGAAAGTATCAAACGTGGTAACTGTATTCTCATACTTGGGCCTCAAGTCAGTTTTGATCCAAACAATTCTGATTATTTGCCGCTAACCACCGCACTGGCTCATCGCCTAGCTGACCATGCAAAGCTAAAAGAATCGAAAGATCTGATAAACCGGAATGATTTAGCGCATGTTGCGCAACTTTTCAAACAAGCAACGGATCGCTATGAGCTGGAAATAGCCGCCTCCGATTTTTACAGCGCTTATCAGGCTGTCACGACTGATTTTCATAGAGACTTGGCGGCACTGCCGTTTACGCTGTGCATCAATGCCGCGCCCGATGATTTGTTCAGCAATTCTGTGATCGAGGCGGGGAAAAAATCTGCGCAGGATTATTATAATTTCAGGCGACATCGACCGCCGATTGCCAGTCAACCCAATTCCCGCCAGCCTTATATTTATAATTTATATGGCCATTACAGCGATGCAGAGTCTTTGGTGCTGACGGAAGATGACCTGCTGGAATTTTTAGCCAATATCATCAAAGCCAGTCCTGAATTACCGCCGTTGATCCGTAGTCAAGTAGCCGATCTAAGCAAAAATTTCTTGTTTATCGGCTTTGGCTTCCGTTCATGGCATCAGCGCATCTTGCTGCATGCTTTAAAAGCGCAGAATCGCAGCTATGAGTCATTGGCAGTCGAAGACAAGCAATTTTTCGACCTGCCCGATTGTTCACAGACAGCCGTGTTTTATAGTCACCTGCACAAAATCAAATTCGAATGCTACTCCTGGCTGGATTTTGCCAGAGAATTACGGCAGGCCTATGGAGCTTCGGTGAAAACAGCGATCCCTACCCAGCAAGTGATGACGGATGCGCCCAAGGTTTTTTTATGTTATGCCAGCGAAGATCGCGGTCAAGTGGGACAGCTTTGTTTAAAATTACGAAACCTCGGCATCGAGCCTTGGCAGGACAAGCAAAATTTACGTGCAGGCGACAACTGGGACCGGCAGCTCGTGCATGTGATCAATCAACAAGTCAATTACGTCATTGTGGTGCAAACGCCTGCCATGA
>SSFV01000002.1 GCA_008015565.1 Nitrosomonas sp.
ATATACCTTTGTGCAATGTGAAAGGAGATTGCAGAAGTTTCTTTAGTTTTCCCGCACGGCCTAGACCGGTTAATTGGTGAAACAGCTTGTTGACATCTTCGCCAATCGCTTTGTCACAGCTCAGCAAGCCATAATCGGTGTATAGCCGGGCCGTGCGTGCATGGTAATTGCCCGTGCCAAGATGGACATAACGCCGTAAAGAACGGCCCTCCCGCCTGACTACCAGAATCATTTTTGCATGCGTCTTGTAATTGACCACGCCATAAACCACATGTGCGCCGGCTTGTTGCAATTCATTGGCAAGTTCGATATTGGCCTCTTCATCAAATCTGGCCCGCAGTTCGATCACGACGGTGACTTCCTTGCCGGCGCGCGCTGCAATTTTCAATATTTCAACGACAGCGGAATCGGTACCAGTGCGATAAAGTGTTTGCTTGATCGACAGCACATTGGGATCGGCAGCGGCCTGGCGCAAGAAATCGATGACCGGGGCAAACGATTGAAAAGGGTGATGCAGCAGGATATCGCCATTATGCAACGCATCGAAAATACTGGAATTTTTGAGCAAACGCTTGGGAATGTGAGGGGTAAACCCGGCGAATTTCAGTTCCGGACGGTCTACCAAATCACAGATTGCGAGCAGGCGGCCCAGGTTTACCGGTCCTGCAACTTGATAAAGATCGCTGTACTGCAGTTCAAATTTTTGTAGTAAAAACAGGCTCAGATTATCCGGGCAATTGTCAGCGACTTCCAAGCGAACCGCATCGCTGAATCTGCGCGATGGCAATTCGCCCTCAAGCGCGCGCAACAAATCGTCAATTTCTTCATCGTCGATAAATAAATCGCTATCGCGGGTGACTTTGAATTGATAACATCCGGTAACAGCCATACCGGGAAACAAGTCGCTGACGTGTGCATGGATGATTGAAGAAAGCATGACGAAATCATGATTGCCATCGCTATATCTGGCAGGGATCTGGATGACGCGGGGGAGGGATCGCGGCGCTTGGACGATGGCTAACCCTGAATCTCTGCCAAAAGCATCCTTGCCTTCCAGCGATATGATGAAATAGAGGTTCTTGTTTAACACACGAGGAAAAGGATGCGCCGGATCCAGACCGATCGGGCTTAATACCGGTAACACCTCATCCTTGAAGTAGCGGTGTATCCATCTATTAGCTTGAAGTTTCCATTGGGAACGGCGTAATAATCGTATTTTGTCTTTTGCCAATGCTGGAATGATCAGATCGTTCCACACACAATATTGCTCATGAACAAACTGATGGGCGGTTTCGCTGATGCGTGTCAATACTTCGGTGGGCGATAAATTATCCGCACCGGTTTGTATCGAACCATATTTGACCTGCTGCTTCAAACCGGCAACGCGGATCTCAAAGAATTCATCCAGATTGGTGCTGGCAATGCATAAGAAACGCAATCGTTCCAGCAGTGGCAGGTTTTCGTCTTTGGCTTGTTCTATTACGCGCCGGTTGAATTCAAGCAGACTCAGCTCGCGATTGATATACAACGCGGGATTTCTAAGATCAACAGTATCCATGAATGGTAATTGCCGGGAGGAATATCAAACTAAAAAAGACGCACATTTTAGCTTAGTTTTATGAAGCTTTTGTTTCACTTTCGTGAATTTGAAAGTGTTTGGCTGCGCAGATTCCAGACAGTTTATTGTTTGGGTACTAACTTCAACAACTTACCGTTTTCCTCGTCGGTCAGTAAATACAAAGCGCCATCCGGACCTTGTTTGACATCGCGAAATCTCGTCGTATGACGCAATAACTGCTCTTCGCCGAGAATTTTTTTGCCTTCCGTTGGTAATCGGGCAATATGCTGACCGGCCAATGCGCCGATAAACAAGCTGCCGCGCCATCCTGGAAATAGGTTACCGGTATAAAACACCATGCCGGAAGGTGCGATGGAAGGCGTCCAATAATAGATAGGTTCTTCAAAACCTTGTTCGGCATGTTCATCCTTGATTGGCATGCCGTTGTAATGGCTGCCATAGCTGGCCTTGGGCCAGCCATAATTTTTACCGGCTTGAGGAATGTTGATTTCATCACCGCCTTTGGGGCCGTGCTCATGAATCCATAATTCACCCGTTTTGGGATGAAGGGTGGCGCCCTGCACGCTGCGATGACCAAACGACCAGATTTCAGGTTTTGCTTGCGGATTGTCCACAAAAGGATTGTCACTAGGGACTGTGCCATCCGGTCGAATGCGGAGAATTTTGCCGAAATAATTGTTCACGTGTTGGGATTCATCTGAAAAATTGCCGCGGTCGCCCAGGGTGATAAAAAGATTGCCATCCGGCGCGAACACCAAGCGCGAGCCAAAATGCACACCACCCTCTGTTTTAGGCAACTGGCGGAATATCACGTGTAATTTTTCCAGCCGGTTGTTGATCAATTCGGCCTGGGCAACGGCGGTACTGGCTTTAGAGCCTTCAGGCTCGGCGTAGGATAGATAAATCAGGCGATTTTTATCAAAATCCGGGTCCAATGCCACATCCAGCAAACCGCCTTGTTGATGGGTGAATACAGCGGGAACACCTGTGACGGGATCGGATATACGGCCATCAGGCGTAATAATGCGCAAGCGGCCAACACGTTCGGTAACCAGCATACGGCCATCCGGCATGAACGCCATTCCCCAAGGAAATTGCAATCCGCTGACAATCAATTTGATGTCGAATTCGGGCTGAATACGTTGTGAATAGGAAGCCGAAGAGAAAAAAATACCAAAGATAACAATCGCTGCAGTAATTTTAGATAGAAGTGTCATGGTTGTGCGCCGGAAGTAATTACTCAGGTTTTTAATGTACCATCCCTGTAAGCTCACCTCAACTGTTCAGAAATCTGGTTATGGGCTTACGTTAAAGAAGGTTAAATTTTGACAAGAAGTTGTAATACATACTCCGCAGTCTGGCTGGGCGCGAGAGCGTTGTCAAACATGGCGGTATTGAGAGTACCAAGTGTTTGCGTTTTATCCGGATCGTTGGCCAGGCGGATTGCCTGGTTGACCAGTTCATCCGGATCGGTGTAGCCGAATTGTTCATTTAAATGCGGGTAAGCTGTCAGCATTTGCGGGTTGTTTGCTAACGGTTCACCAGCCACCGCGGCGCCAAGCGCCATAGCCAGGCTGAATTTAGAAGAAATGCAACCTTCAATGCCTTGGGTATAAATGACGATTCGCGATCGTGCCAGGGTTTCAAGGTACTCTAATTGATTGAGGCGTTGGTGGGATACACCGGCATATTTTTCCGGCAATGGGAAGTAGCTGGTAAATCCGATTACCGTTTTCAATGTGTCGATCGCAGCAAGCTTTTGCATCACTTGATAACGGCGCTGCATAACAGTTTCATGCCGTGGCTGGTGGCGATAGCTGGTGACATAGAAAATGTCGATATCTTTCGGAATGTTACGATAAGCTAATATTTGCTGCAATGTCAGGAAATTTTTAAGGTCGCGTAGGCGGTATTTTGCTTCGGATAAGTAACCATCGTACGGTTGATTGTAATTTAGACCTGGCACATAGCCGAACCACGTGGATGGGCATATCAATTTAAGGCTTAGTGGCCCGAACAGCGGTGGGTTTAATGGGAAAAACTGAGCAATGCCAAGGATCTTATTGCCAAAAGATTCCAGTGCTGGCGTGCGTGCAATGACTTCGGGGTTATAGTTAACCTTGAAATATGCATCGACTTGTTGTAATAGCGGCAAATGGTATCCGCCCGTGTGATTTTTAGCATCCACTGAATTGGCATCATGCGTGTCGATGCAGAAAAACCATTCCTTGTTGTCCGACTGAAATTTAAAAAGAACCATTGCAAACAGCAAGTGTTGCCAGTTCTCATTTTGTAGAGCCGCTTTTAGCCGCGCGGGAAGGAAAGGTGTAATAGTGATTTGCAGATTTTTTGTTTTCTTAAGTGCGTAAAATCCATCTAGGTAATAACTTGAATAATAAACGCGTGAGCAATCGTAGAATGTAAGTTGGGGTACGTTCATAAAATATTGCAGATCACGTGGTGCTTTATCAGGCGGCCCAGGTTGTTACCTTTGTGCGTAATGATATCAACGCTGCAGTCTGTGCTTCGATACCAGCCTGCTGCCATTGATCGAGTGCACTGCGTGCGGCATTTATTTCGTGGGTGAGATTCATTGCACGAAAGTCGGGCGAATAAAATACGCGTGACACCAGCGCGCGCGTTGCACCCAAGCGCGGGTATTGCGCATATATCAAATCGCCTGGTATCGGCAGACGGCTGTCATCGACACGTCCGATACCCGCAAATCCAAAAGGTATTTCCGCTGACGCTACGATATCCGCCAGCATATCCAGCAATCCTGAAGTGAGAACCTCAAAATGATTGGATAACTTCATATCTAAATACAGATCGTTTAAGCCGAAATGTATCTCGTCAATGCCGGGAAGCTTAATGATCTCGCGCAGGCGCATAGCCGCTGCTGCCGTTTCAACCAGTAACGATACGTGCGCGCGGCCATTCACAAATTTTATAAAAAGGGCGGCTTCTTTTACAGTCCGGAACATGGGCAGCATCAACACGTTGACACCTTGATCGATCAAGTAATCGATTTCTCTTTGTGAGCCTGCATGTATCGGGTTGGTCCGGGCAAATAGCGCAGCTTGCGTGAGTTGATCGCGAATAATCTGCAATTCATGTTTCTGATGATTGCATATCCAGGCTTTGCTAGCGTCTTGGCGGCGCTTTTTACCAATTCTTTCCAAATCCAGGCCAATCCGGTTGATGCCTGCGCTGTCTCCAGCCCGTGCAAGATCCGGGTTGTTCGTGTAAAGTGTTAGAACAAAATTGTTACCATAGCTCATTGAATTGCCCCTTTGTTTTATATTGATTAGAACTAACGGCAAATTAGGGGCCGAGTATTAATGGTTAGAACCGGTAAGGGATATTGCCGGTATCCGAAGGTAACCGCCATTCATCAGGATTCGCATAATCATAGGGGCGATCGAAATAATTGATGAAACTGCTTTCGGAATTCTCAAGGTTTTGCAAACCATGCCAGATACCGGGTGGTATGGTGACTATGCTTGGCCGTAAGCGGCTGAGATGAAATACGTTGATTTCACCCCGTGTAGTGGACTCAGTGCGGTCATCGAATAACACTAACTTTACGGTACCGTCGGTGACAAAAAAAGTATCCGTTTGATGTTCATGCATATGCCAAGCGCTAATTGCCCCGGCGCGCAAAATGACATGAATCATGTGACCTATATTTTCTGGGCCAACTGGCCACTCGGGGCGGAATAGTTCAGTTGTGACGCCGTTACGGGTGATGATGTTGCTTACTTCCTTTTGGGTTACGCCTTGAAGCAGCGTTCGTACCAGCTTACCGTCGGCAGTGGCTGTTTGTTGGTCTTTCTTTGCATCCTTAAGCATTGCGAGTTCCTTTCATGATTTTTTGAGAATTCCGGACATGAATAGACTTGAAAATCATATCGCGATATGATTTTCAAGTCTATTCATCATGTTGCGTATTGTGTGTTGTTGGATATTTAGCATATAAAAAATGATCTGGCAAAGTGTATTTTTCAGGAAATTCAATAAAGATCGGGAAAAATAAAAATCTCTTAAAACAATACAATGCGCATACGTAATCCGCCGAACAGATTAAGCGGTGGTCCAGGTTCGTAATAACGTCCCAGTGCGGCATTAATGCGGGTATTCGCGTTGTATTGCGCATCGAATAAATTGTTTATGCCGAAGAAAACTGAACCTTCGATCCAGTTACGCTTCATTTCCCAACCGAGTAATAACTGCCCGAGGTTGTACGCATGATTGGTTGCGGTATTGGTGTCATTGACAAAGAACTCACCCACGCGCTGCACATGCATTTGCCCGAAAAATCCCAAAGGATGTGCGTAACGCAGCAAACCTTCCCAGCGGTGCGTAGGGATACCGGGGAAAATATTGCCTTTCAGATTAGTGTCATTGGCAACATATTTTTCAAATTCAAAGTTGGAATAGGTATAACTGATTTCACCCCGTAAACCTTTCCACTCGGGTGTTGCCAGACGCGTTTCCACACCGATACGACGCGATTGCCCGGCGTTACGGAAAAAAGCCCGGCCTGGCGATGAGGCCAATTCAAACGGCGTGATTTCATCCCAAGTGCGGATGAAAAATACCGCCGTGTCGTATTGAAATCCTGCCGTATTGCCACGGAAACCGAGTTCGTTACTCAGCGATGTCTGAGCATTCAAGTTAGGATTAAATCCGCCTTTCCCGGCGGGATTGTTGAGCAACTCGGTCGTAGTCGGTGCTTCAAATACCGAAGCGACATGCGCGTAAACTTGCTGCTGCTCAGTAATATGATAAACCAGCCCGGCTGAACCGCTAGCTTGTGATACCGTGCGCGATGCGGATTGATTGCCATCCGTTTTGAAAGCATCTTTCACCTGGTAATGTAACCAATCCCAGCGGCCGCCAATAACCAAATCAAGCTTGTCCGCAATATTCCATTCATTGCGCAAAAACGGCCCGGCACTTTGCACGCGCTCGATTTGATTAAGATTTAGTGCATCTCGAATACCGGAATTATTGTTGAAACGCTGCCGGTCATCGTTCTGTACACCATAATCGACACCAACCAGAAAGCGATTGGGGCGATTAAACAAGTTGTGATCGTTGACAAATTGCAGCATCAAGCCACCGACCCAGCGGTCGAATTGGACGTAGCCGCCGTCTAAGAAAGGCTGGCGGCTTTGAAAATCGCGATGCAGAAGATGCGCAGTCACGCTAATTTCCTTTCCGGCCGATGGCCTATGACGGAAACGCGCACCCATATCTTCCTGCCTGATTTCTTCTCCGGCGTTGTACTGAACATTCCGCGCGGAAGCTTGCCGTGGATTGTCGCGCGCTTCGCTGCCGGTTAACGCGCCCGGATCTTTAGACAGCGGCGAATAAAATTCGCGAAATACCAGCATCAAATCCGAATTGCCGCCGGTTTGAAAATTCAGTTTGGCTTGTGAAAAGGTATTTTGCATCGCGCTATGATCGCGCCAGCCGTCCTGCTGTAAGTGAGATCCAAATAGACTGTAACCGAAGTTGCCATGACGCCCGCCCATGAACAATTCAGATTTGAGGTAACCGTATTGACCAAACACCTGGCGCGGCATGATGACGAATTTCTCCTGCGGCGCTTCACGCGTGGTGATGTCGATCAATCCGCCGGATGCATTGCCATACAGTGCTGCCGATGGGCCGCGCACGATATCCATGCGCTCGATCAGCGAAGGATCGATCGAATCCAGTTGCGTTTGTCCATCCGGCAAAGTCTGCGGAATGCCATCGACGCGCATCTGAATACCGCGCACACCAAACGGCGAACGTGCGCCAAAGCCGCGAATCGCAATGCGCAAATCCTGCGTGAAATTAAACTGATTCTGGAAGAAAACGCCCGGCGTGCCGCGCGCAAATTCATCCAACGTCGCACCCGGCTGAAATCCCTGCTGCGGATCACGCTTGATTTGCGTAATGCTATTTGGAATCTGCTCCGGTGAGCGTTCGCTGCGGGTGGCGGTGATGTTGATAGTGTCCAGCGTAACGGGTTGGGTTGACTGGAGTTGTTGCGCCTGACTGGTA
Source organism: Nitrosomonas sp. (assembly GCA_008015565.1). GTDB lineage: Bacteria > Pseudomonadota > Gammaproteobacteria > Burkholderiales > Nitrosomonadaceae > Nitrosomonas. The sequence continues at coordinate 7,637 of SSFV01000002.1, forward strand.
GTGTTTAGAAACACAATAAGGCAACAACCTAAGATTTTCTGAGTAATCCTCATTGGTCATTCCGGACGCAGTAAACAATCTTCATGGATAAACAGGGTGAATTTCTCGCTACGCCTATCCTTTCAGTTGTTCAGAGTTTTTCTAATGTAAGAAATTTTCATGTTTTTGTGAGAAAAGTCACAGCGGTAGTGTTGTTTTGCACGGCATAATGATTTACCAAATGATGATTGATACTAAAAATATCATCAACTGAAGCGGGCATAAATTTTTTCAACGATTGAAAAGATTGATGTAGGACTGGGGAGAGGACTGGATTAATTTTTGCCAGCGTAAGAGATAAATTTGAAGAAGGACAAGCGATTGTTTAAACATTGGAAAACAGGATTGGCAGTCATAACGGCACTGAGTGGTTTAAGTGGCTGCGCAGTGCATTATTACGATAAAAAAACCGGTGCCGAGCATATTTTTGGTTTCGGACATATGGTGATGAAGACTTCAGCGCCTGAAAATAGCCATCGAGCGATTGTGACTGGAATTGATATTGTGGGTGTAGGGTTGGGTAAAAGTAGAGAAGGGGGATATTTGAGCTTGGGTTGGGATAACCGCCGTTGGATTGAGATTATCGATAAAAACACTACGGTTGATTTGGTGTGGCCGAATGGCAATTTTCTCAACACGCGCGTGGGTTCATCTTGGCCGCAGAATGATTTGCAACAACATAATTCGAGGGGGGGTAATCATGAATAAGGCATTACGCGTTTGGTTTATATTTTTACTGAGCGGTTTTTTAGGGGGGTGTGCCATTGGGTTTGATCATACGTTGTTTGTGACTAAATCCAATGTCGGAATTGATATTGATACTAAACCGCCAACTGCGGAAATTTCGATTGCACGTCGGGAAATAGTCATTGCGCCGACATTTGAAGGAGGCCAGACACCGCCGGTGTTGGCGGGCTTTAGCACCGCTGATCGACGGCTTTTCGGTTTTGATGTGTCGTCGGTATTTGCGGGAGGAGATGCCGCTTATGTATTGTCCCAAACGAAAAATACAGCAACCAATTCAAAGTTATGCCTGAACGAAGAACCCATGGGAAAACCGCGCCTGGGGCCAATTCCTCTGGGAACTTACCCGCTATCCAAGCCTGGTGAAATTCGTCCTTTTGTATTCGGAACGGATACCACATTCGGAGTGAAAGTGGCTTGGTCCGGAATGACTGCACAGTTTCCGGATTCTCTAAAAATTGGATTTAATCGCAAGGAACTTGCTCTGGCACCGGTATTCGGAAAAAAAGAAACGGATCAGAACTGTTTGTATAGTGTAGCGATGCCACCATTTTTGGCATCAATTCAAGTCAATTCAGACTTCCTTGCACCGCAATCGAGTAATTTGACCTACCGGCAGAGCTTCTCAACCGGATCCGCAGCTACCGAGTTGGCAAAAGATCCTTATGTCAAACAATTGCTATTGTCCCGATTGGATAGAGCGCCAGAGAAAGGCACATATGGCTTTGATGACACGAGTGAATGTATTCGTAAATGGGTGGAGTCCGATGCGGCGCAGGAAACAGCAAAAACGAAAGAAATTAACGATTGGTTGAAAGAAAAAGGATATACCTATACTTCGACTTTGTTAATTAATACAAAAGAATATGCTAAAGAACGGGTTCAGTTTATAGAAGCGAAAAAACTTAATTGTAAAGGAGATCAATAAAATGGCTGAATTACGTGATGTACCGGGAAATGAAGTTCCTAGGATCGTTAAAGGCTTCATTTTGGATGGTTATACAAAGATTACGGTAGAGAAACAGTCTGATGGAAACTGGACCGTTACCGGTGAACCATGATGTGATGAATTTCTGTACGCTTTAACCAGCATGGGCAATCATTCCTAATCAAATGGTTGCTCATATTTTTCTAAGTTGGTGGAGATCCAAACGAAACCGCGAAACTGAATCATATTTATTGCGCGCTGACTAGCTGCTAATATCTACACCTTATCTGACAACAGTCAGA
>SSFV01000005.1 GCA_008015565.1 Nitrosomonas sp.
CCAATCCTAAATATACGCAAAAAAATGCATTACCAAACAACCCGAAAACAATAGACGGCACGCCTGCCAGCACATGCAAACTGAATCGTACCGCTTTTCCAAACCAACTGCCGGTTGTAATAAATTCCCATGATAAATGCGAAAGACCGCCGCGTAGCAGATCAATTAACAGCCAGATAAAAACCGCACTGACCAGCATTACTGCAGAATAAATTAGACACTGCGCGGCATTTTCGCGCAGCTTGTGCAAGCTTCGTTTACGTGCCGCATCATACATGTTGCTGTTTCTCCAACGCTTCCGCCAAAACGGAAAGCACCATGATCAGTCCCATCAATAACAGACCCGATACGAACAGCACAGCCCTATGATCTCCCATTGCATACGCTGTTTCCAATGCAATATTGGCCGCCAAAGTACGCACCGGATCAAACACGGTTTCCGGATATTGCACCACATTGCCCGCCACCATCAATACCGCCATGGTTTCGCCTAGCGCGCGTGCCGCCGCTAGCATGATGCCGGCGCTGATTCCGGTTTTCGCAGCAGGCAACATAACCCCCTGAATCGTTCCCCAACGCGACAAACCCAATGCAGCCGCGTTACGCGCTAATTCATCCGATACTGCCGCCAAGGCGGCGTGCGCCGTCACGGTGACCGTCGGCAAAATCATCAGCGTCAGCACCAGTATACCAGCCAGCAAGCTCGCGCCAGGCGGCTGCCATTGATTGATCAGTGGTACCAGCACCGTCAGTCCCCAAAATCCGAAAACCACGGAAGGAATTCCCGCGAGCAACTCGATGAGCCGCTTGTAACTAACCGCCAAATACCGTGGTGCATAAAACAGTGTGAACAGCGCGGATGCCAGGCCCAATGGAATAGCCAGCAACAATGCGCCGGTGCTGGCCAGCACCGTGCCGGTTAGCATGGGCATGAGATTGTACGTGCCTTCCAACGGATGCCAGGATGAATCGGTAACAAGCTGCGCGATGGATAATTTCGATAATACCGGCCAGGACTCACCGATCAGAAAAATCAGAATGAATAGCATGATCAGCAAGGCTATCAATGCACCCGCGCGCAATATGCCGGGTAGCCATTGATCAATCGGCATTGACCGGAATGAAATATTGCGTTTCCACGAGATCATGAACTTGCGGCGAGCGGGCGAATTCGATGAATTGACTCGCCAGGCCTTGCGGTTCTCCTAAAGTCACCAGATTCAACGGGCGCGACAAAGGGAAAACGCCTTGACGCACAGTTTCCACGGAAGCCGCTATACCATCCAACGGCAATAAGCGCAGTGGCAAACCGCGCCGTATCTCAAATTCCGCCGCACCGATGGAAACATAACCGATGGCATGTGGATTGCCGGCCACGGCTTTGATACCTTGCGCGTTATCGCCGATGATGATATGCGGCTTGATTTCACTATTTTTACGCCGAATATAATCCAGAAATAGCTCCAATGTAGACCGGCCTTCAGCTTTATGGATCACGGTAATGCGTGCGCCGGTACCGTCCAGGACTTTCCAGCGTGTAATGTTACCGGTAAAAATATCCGCAACGTGATCCCGGCTGAGTCCGGCGACCCGATTACCAGCGTGCACGATAATGCCGATGCCATCTTGCGCGATCGCGTACGCGCGTAAATCCCCCTCATCCGGCTTCAGCGCACGCGACACCATGCCAATCGCGGCAATTCCCTGACGAACCTCGGTGATACCGCGCGAAGAACCGCCTGTTTGCACATCGATACGCATCCCTGGATGGGCTGATTCAAATCGCCGGGCGATTTCATTCACCAGCGGCGCTAATGTACTCGAACCGGTCACAACCAACCGTTGCGTGACACTTTTTGTTTGCGCACCGGGCTGAGTTGCGTAGCCAATCGTAACTACAAAACAAAATGAATGAACGAATAGAAACTGTAGAAACTTTTGCATGATTACTCACATGCCAATCGATTAGTTCGCCCTTTAAAAAATGCACCTACTATACTGTTATCGCCTCATCTCACTGCACGAAGCGCCATAACGGAAACAACTATAGCAGCGATGATGTTTCATGCTTACCGGTACTTGCAAACTCTCCGCCAGTGTTTTTCCTAGCTCGTAATCGCTATCATCATCCACCAAGGTACACGCATAAACCTTGCACCCGCCATCGCATTTGACCACCATGCGGCTGAAAGCGCACATAAATTCACGGCGCGTGGATTCTGTTTGATAATCCAACATACAGCTCTGCGTAATCTGGGGTGCGGCGACCATAGCACCTGGCGGATGGAATTCAGGAAATTCAATGCGCGGTAGATTTCCCGGTAAACCGGCGCGGCGGAAAACATCGGCAAAACTCTGGGCCACCTTATTGCCGGACAATCCCGTGATGGCCTGGCTTGCCACTGATATACCAAAACCCATTCGTTGCAACACACGCATACCTTTTAATGCCATTGCAAACATGCCTTCACCCCGGTTCTTATCGTGCTCTTGCGCTAAGAAGTGATCCAGGCTGACACGAAAATGCAGTGAACGGGAATATTTACGCAGCGATTTCAATTGCGATAAGCGTTTCATCAACGGCTCCGTCGCATTGGTCAATACCATGCATGGCCGGTGCTTGAGCGCATAATCCAGGATTTTTACCATATCCTTGTTAACAAAGGGTTCACCGCCGGTAAAAGAGAACTGTTTAACACCCAGTGTCACCGCTTCCTCTATAAATGGCATGACATCGTCAAAGCGCATTAATTGCAAGCGCGCATCACCAGGTTTGGAGCCTTCGAGGCAGAATGGGCAAGCTAAATTGCAGGCGGTGCCGGTATGAAACCACAACTCTTCCAAAGCATGCGAATGAATGAAGCCGCGTGGCTTATTGTCATGCGTAACATACCATAGCTTGGAACGGTTCCGCTGCTCTCTGGAAATCAATGCAACATCAATATCCATCTCAACAACATCCGCTCTTCTGCATACTTATGCCGGCATCATTGAATGGAATACCCATGCCACAGCCGGGAAAAATACCAAAATGCTGATCAAAGTTGCCATAAAAATCAAAATGTTTGCTAAAGCGCGTATCATGTAACATACGCCAAGTATTGCCACATACTGGAAAATGCTTACCAGTCTCAATCAGATGGTGTTTATCGAGACGAAAGGCATGATGATGATTTGAAATGGTGCCGCGGTACACCACCGCCTGTCCATGATCCTCACAAGCCCATTCCAGATTCGGCAGCTTAAACAGCCGGTAAGTAGCCGAGTAGAAACGGATATTTCCAGTCTTTTCAATTAATTCCGGATTCTCAATCGCGATACTTCGGTCGTCAACCAAACGTGGATCAGTGAAGCCATGCTTACGCGCCAGTTGCAAAAAATCGTTCCAATATAATGCACCACTTAAGCATTCGCCATACAGAACTGCATCCTGCATCAAAACTGCTGGAATACGGCGATCACTGTAAACATCGGAAAAATACAACTCACCACCGGCTTTCAGGACGCGGAAAGCTTCGCGCAGAACCCCCGCCTTATTCGGCGCGAGATTGATGACACAATTGGATACGATCACATCCACGCTGGCATCGGGCAGTTCAAGTTCGTGCAAGCGTTCGATATAACCGTGCAAAAAACGTACATTACTACGTTTATAACCGAATGCTTTTTGGTGAAATTTTTCATATTGCCGCGCCAGTGCCAATTGCTCTTCGGTCATATCAACCCCGATAACCTGGCCTTTCTCTCCAACCAGTTGTGATAGCACATACACATCGCGCCCGGCGCCGCAGCCGAGGTCAAGCACGGTTAAACCATCCAATAATTCAGGCAAAATCAAGCCGCATCCATAATAACGCGCTTGCACTTCGTCATGCACCCGTGCCAATAGCGGTTTCACGTAATGTGGTAAATGTGCATCCGTACAGCATGCGTTAGTCTGCAAATCACGGCTGCTAGTCAGCGTTTCGCCATAATATTTTTGTACGATTTCTTGCATGATGTTTTTTCCTTTGAACTAATGTACACATTGCAGCATTATGTCATTCATGAATCTATTTTAGAATGATATCGCGCAGCCAATTTCTGGGGCTTCGCACCGCACATAAAATAAAAACTCAGCTTACGATTGTGCCAGGTACGCCGCCACCATCCGTCGCGCTGCCAGCGGCGGGAATCGATAAAAATAGATTCATCCAACGGCAAAAACTGGCCTAAATACCTTGCGCCCCGCACCAAAGGCACTTCTTCAAACAATGGCCACGGCGCATGACCGCCGAGTCGCTGATAAGCCCGGCGCGCGATAAAAATCCCTTGATCACCATAAGGAACACCGAAACGGCAACGCCATGCGATCGCCGCCTCTAGAACCGGAGCTGGCCACGCACGCGGCGCAGCAAAACGAAAACGGAAATAACCGCCGATCGCGCCCTGCGACAATGCATGCGTCATAGCGCATAAAGGATCTGCCGGTAATTGCGCGTCGGCATGCAAAAACCACAAGACATCACCCGTAGCTTGCGCTGCGCCTGTTAGCAACTGCTGACCGCGGCAAGGTCCGGCAATTGCGTGCAACGCCCCGAACTGCTTGCAGATTTCAGTACACTGCACAGTGCCGGCGCCATCAACAACAATAATCTGCCACGCTTTATGCGGCAACTGCTGCAGTTGCTCAAGCAGACGCGCCAGTTTTTCATCGTCGTGATAACAAGGAATGACTATGCTGAATTTATACATTATTTACTTGTAAGGATTGAAATGTCAGCGTTTTTACCAGTTTGCGCAGTGCACGGCGCGCCGGCCGAACGTCTTGTTGCAGTAAAGATATCAGCTTTATCACATCATCAGGCTCATCAACATCATAGCTTTGCTTTAAGACGGATACCGATAGGCCGGTACTGCAACATGCATACCGTAATGCGCTTTCCAGATGCTCACTACTCCACGGCAGCGCTGACAAATCCGGCCATGCTGTACGATTTGCCATGAGCACGACGCCACCGTCTACCGCTGGAATCAATACCACATCGTTGCGTTGCAGCGCTGCACATACCGTTACATAATCTGCTGCCACCAATCCCGGCGCATCGCTGCCTATGAATACGAGCTGTTCCATACCTTGGGCACGCAAAATCTTATCCAAAGCATTCAACCGCTCACCTAAATTTCCCGCAGCCTGCGGTATAATGATAACCAGCGAACGAATCGCCGCCGCCAATGCCTCTGCCCAGTCGATGTCGTTCACATCCGCAGGCGCAATCACTACCGGACCAGGCCATGCGCTTGCATCTTCCAGCGCGCAAGCCAATAATGCGTTCGCAACCTGTTGTGTCGTTTCTGAACCAAAACTGGCTGCAAGTCTTTGTTTTCCAATGCCTGGCCCGGGCCGCTTGCATAACAAGACTAAGGCAGTCTTTGTCATATTTCTGTATTCTTGCATATCTATTATCGAACTAACCCCTTTGTACCCCTACTCTTAAAATGGATTGACTTTAATTCCAAAGATTCTCTTTTTCCTTTATCAATCAAAGACAAAAGACATTTATTCCGATTGCTTATGATCTAAAAAACTTGAAAGGTTATAATACCTGCCAAGAAGTGAATAATTTGTTAAAAATTAAAAATATGGTACAAACTTTATTTCAAAGAACACCTTTACTCGACGGTGACAACGTCAACTTAAAACGCGAAGAAATACGCAATTATTTTCATACTACACTGGATCGCTATGAAGAGCTTTTTGAAACGCTGCGTAACGACGAAGCTTATTACAAAAAACCCATTTCGTTGCGTCACCCGTTGATTTTCTATCTTGGGCATACCGCCACATTTTTTATCAACAAGCTGATTTTAGCCGGGCTCATTTCTGAGCGCATCAATCCTAAATTGGAATCCATCTTTGCGGTCGGCGTAGATGAAATGAGCTGGGATGATCTGGATAGCACACATTACGAGTGGCCTACTGTAGAAGAGGTCCGTAGCTACCGGAAAACCATGCGAAATATTGTCGACAAACTGATTTCAGACATGCCGCTGGTATTGCCCATTACGTGGGAAAGCTCGTGGTGGCCAATTCTCATGGGCATCGAGCATGAGCGCATTCACCTGGAAACATCTTCGGTACTGATCCGACAGCACGCGCTTGAGTTCGTGCAACCACATCCAAATTGGCAGCCATGCCGGCAATCCGGTAGCGCGCCAGACAACGAATTAGTCAAGGTTGCGGCAGGCACTGTTACGATTAGCAAAAACAAAATCGACCAACAACATTATGGTTGGGACAATGAGTATGGTTTGCACACGGCTGACATTCCCGCTTTCCAGGCGAGCAAGTATTTGGTCAGCAACGAAGAATTTTTACCTTTCATCGAAGCCAACGGTTATCGCACTGCAAGTTACTGGCAAGAAGAAGGCCGTTCCTGGCAAAAATTCACGCAAGCGGAACATCCGGCATTCTGGATAAAGAAAGGTGATTCCTGGTATTTGCGTTTGATGACCGAAGAAATTCCTATGCCGTGGGATTGGCCGGTAGAAGTC
>SSFV01000065.1 GCA_008015565.1 Nitrosomonas sp.
CAATATGATCCTGAAGCCGAATATTGCACTGAAATACCCAAAGAGGGCCAAACTGTATGGGTTCTGGATCTTGTGGATCAGGCACTGCGTGATATGCCGATAGATATCAAAATTGTTAAAGGCAGCGGTAATGCATTGAGTGACACCGTCACCGCTCTGTATTCTACCAATCATACCGATGGCATCATCAAAGGTGAATTCGATCTTGATGAAGGACAATATACGTTATTTGTGACGGGAGAAGGTGTTCCACCTTTGCAATACGAATATCCGTTGCGTATACAAATGACTAATTACACAGAGCTGATGACTGCCGCTATACCCTACATCATCACATTTTTGCTGATCGCGCTGATTACAGACAAATTATTAAAACGGCGTGAAATGCGGAATGGATAATAGATTTATCGCTTTGTTCTTTTACCGCAATATAGTCATTTTTGAACAAGTCTACATTGCGCAGCAGGGAGGTGCAGTGGCTTGATCATCGCTTCTGCGTTGATAAGCCACTGTTTAAGTAAAATTATAATAATCAAGGTGTTAGTGATTTATAAAGCTGCTGGTAAGCTGTGGCGCTTGCTTGCCAGCTGAAATCTTTGGCCATGCCATTTTTTTGCAAGCGCTGCCAGTTTTCTTTATCACGAAAAATCAGCACTGCACGCTTGATTGCATTGAATAAGCCGTTTGCAGTGCAAGGCTCAAACAAAAAACCGCTGGCGCTTTCATCTGCAAGTGTGGCGGGTGAACAATCCGATACCGTGTCTAATAAGCCACCGGTAGCATGCACTATAGGTGGAGTGCCGTAACGCTGGCTATACATTTGATTTAAACCACAAGGTTCAAACCGCGATGGCATCAGGAAACAATCCGCACCAGCTTCGATCAAGTGCGATAACGCTTCATCAAAACCTATACGAATCGCTATTGCCGCGGGATAAGTTTGGGCTAGCATTGTGAGCTGGTGTTCTAAATCTGCCTGATCGCTGCCGAGCACAACCAATTGTGCCGGTATCTTTACCAATTGGGGTGCAATTTGGATTAGTAGATCAGTGCCTTTCTGATGATTTAAGCGGCTGACTACGCCAAATAAAGGGATGTCGGCGTCAACCGGTAGCCCCATTTTCTGTTGCAAGGCGGTTTTATTGGCTGCTTTATCGGATAGCTTTTTACTCGTGTAATTTTTTATCAAATATGCATCGGTTTCCGGATTCCACTGGTTGATAGCTATACCATTAGTAATCCCGGTAAGATCGTTATGACGAGCGCTGAGTAACCCTTGCAGCCCAAAACCTAATGGCTCCGTTTGGATTTCGTGTGCGTAATGAGCGCTGACTGTTGTGATGCGGTCGGTATAGTAAAGTCCCGCTTTGAGAAAAGATAAATTGCCATAATATTCTACGCCATTGACATCAAAACTTTCGATCGGCAGGCCAAGCTGAATCACACTTCCCGGAGGAAAAATACCTTGAAAAGCAAGATTATGAATTGTCATGATAGTGGCCGACCTTTTCCCTTGGTGATAGTGCAGGTAAGCAGGCGTGAGACCGCTTTGCCAGTCATTACAATGTGCAATATGAGGACGCCAGGCAATCGGACTGGCATCGCTGCACAGAATAGCGCCGATCTTTGACAGTAAGCCGAATCGCAACGCGTTATCCGGCCATTCGCGCCCGAGAGTATCCATATAAGGATCTCCATCGCGGCAGAATAAGCCAGGACAGTCGATTACAAAGACCGGAATATTTTCTGTTTTGCTCAGAGATAATCGCGCCAACAGCAATGTACTGGCCGGGAATTGTTGTAATTCATTGAATTCGGCGACCTTGGATTTGTACTTAACACTGGCAAGCACTCGCGGATAACCGGGTAATAAGAGTTTGACATCGATGTTCAGCTCGCGCAAAGCCGCTGGCAATGCGGCGCTGACGTCACCGAGTCCTCCTGTCTTACACAAGGGATATACTTCAGAAGTAATGAATAAAACGCGTAATTTTCGGGATGTTGGCATGCGCAATGCTTTACTGATTGGACTTGAAAAAATTAATTAACCCGTTGGTCGAGGCATCGTGTGAGGTGACTAAACCATCATGTTGCAGTTCAGGCAAAATTTTTCCGGCGAGCTGTTTGCCTAATTCGACTCCCCACTGGTCGAAAGGATTAATATTCCAAATAACGCTTTGCACAAATACTTTATGTTCATACAGCGCGATTAATGAGCCCAGTGTTTTAGGGTCGAGTTTTTTGAATAAGATTGATGTTGTCGGGCGGTTACCGGGAAAAACTTTATGCGGCAGCAATTGTTCGACCGCATTGGATTGTAAACCTTGCGCATTAAGCTCGGCACGCACTTCCTGTTCATTCTTGCCAGTCATTAAAGCTTCGGTTTGAGCGAAGAAATTAGACAATAGCATACGATGATGATTGCCAACGGGATAATGACTCTGGCAAGGTGCCAGAAAATCGGCGGAAACGGTTTGCGTTCCTTGATGTAATAATTGATAAAAAGCATGTTGTCCGTTGGTGCCTGGTTCGCCCCACACGATTGTCCCGGTGGCATAATCAACAACTTCGCCGTCACGCGTAACCCGCTTACCGTTACTTTCCATTTCCAATTGTTGCAAGTAGGCGGGAAAGCGATGCATCGACTGATCATAGGGCAAAACTGCATGCGATGAAGTAGCAAAAAAATTGATCTGCCAAATACCTAACAAACCAAGTATAACCGGGAGGTTATGATCAAAAGGGGTTGTGGCAAAGTGCTGGTCCATTTCGTTTGCGCCTGCCAGCAATTGATAAAAATTATCCATGCCAATAGTCAATGCAATGGGTAGACCAATCGCAGACCATAAGGAATAGCGTCCGCCTACCCAATCCCAAAATTCGAACATATTGTCAGCGTCGATGCCAAATTTTACGACGGCTGCTCGATTGGTTGAAACGGCAACAAAGTGGTGTGCAATATCTTTTTCGCTGCCACCGTTAGACAAAAACCATGCCCGCGCCGAAGTGGCGTTAGTCAATGTTTCTTGTGTTGTGAAAGTTTTGGAAGCAATTATAAATAAAGTCGTGGCTGGATCAAGATGCTGTAACGTTTCAGATAATTGTGCGGCATCAATGTTTGAAACAAAATGTGGTGTCATCGCAGGCAGGCCATAAGGTTTAAGCGCTTCGGTTACCATTGCTGGACCCAAATCTGAACCGCCAATACCGATATTGACAATATCAGTAAATAATTTCCCGCTATAGCCTCTATGCGCACCGCTTTGAACAGCTATTGAGAAGCGTTCCATTTGTTTCAAGACGCGTTTAACGTCAGCTGTGACATCTATACCGCTTGCATATACTGGTTGTTCGCTTCGTAAAGCAACGTGTAAAGCGGCGCGATGTTCGGTGGAATTGATAATATCACCTTTAAACATTCGAGCTATCCAGTCTTGAAGTTTCTGTTGATGCGCTAATGCAAGTAGCAACTGAATCGTTTCCTGATTGACAGGCTGTTTCGAGAAATCCATTAATATGCTATTGGACTGTAATGAAAATTTTCCAAATCGCTGTGAATCCTTTTGGAATAACTCGCTCAGGTGGTGCTGTGACATGAGCGACTGATGTGCACGTAAGGCGAGCCAAGCTGGAGATTGCGTAAGTGATGGCATACTTTCTTAATGTTGGGAGAAATTAAAAATTTTGCAGATATACTTAAATGCTGAATGACTCAATGTAATGGGTTTCAATGAATTCTCATTTTATAGTGATGGCCAGTCATCTGTTACGGGAATTGATTGCTAGCGTAACAGTCATTTCTTGCGTGGTTATTGGCCATTCCAATCGTATAGTCAGTGCCTGCATAATTTTTTCAAATCCACTTTCGGATTGAGATACTGAGTAATGAGGGTGACCGATGAAGTTTACGGGAGAAGTGGTTGTTAGTACGATATTACCCATGAGCGTATCATCGTCCAGAATGATTTCAGTTACACTTGCCAATTCAAGTAATTGACCAAATCCTCCAGGAATTTTTCCTTGATATACATAACGGCCGGCTATGCCGTCACAGCTTGGCATGGCAAGGTTAATTTCGGTGCTGAATCGTTGAGAGAGTTTAGCGGAAAAACGATACATCACTTGTAAGCGATTCTGGTCAAGGATGATGTGTTTGTGCACAGGATATTCTGTATTTTTGGATTGGAAGTGAATATTTTCCAGTGCAGACGCATTGAATTGATAAGTGACAAACATACCGTTCAAGCGATCAATAAACAGACTGCGGGGGTGATCGTCCGCCTTAATATCTTCCGAACTGATTTCGTGTTTATAACTGATCCGATCGTGCGCCGAAGCAATACCACTGGCGGAATGGCTGGAGGGGTGCTGCTCACCCGGTTGAATTTTCTGGTAATAATGTTCAACCTGGCAGCGCAGGGTATCGCCAAAATTGTGTTTCAGCAGATAAGCATCGAATTCGCAAATACTGGCGAAGCTATCCAGTTTCACAATTGCTTGCAACATACCGTTGTGCATATAAACTTCCGCTATGCCGTCTAAATCGGTATCCTCGGTAAAATAGGCGGGGCGTTGTATACAACTGTCCAACAATGCTTCCAATTCAATAAGCGCGTTATAGATAGCGCGCCGCAAATGCGGAAGATATAAGCCGCCAAACAAGCCGTGCCAATAAGCGTCATTGGCTTGCGCTTCATAAAGTTTTTGCCGCATTAACCGGGTTTGTTGCCTTTTTGGCAGTGAATTGAGCCGTGCGGAAAGCCCTAACATGCGTTTGTGCATCCAGTTGGATTCAGGGTAGCGAGAAAAGAAATTTTTCCATATTCCACCGCGTAAATACGCTTTCTTATGTTCATACCAGCTACTGTTCTTGGCTTGTTGTACGAGGTCTGCATAAGTACTGGCTGCTTGGGCGGGCAGTGTCCATTCGTTCATTTCGATATATGAAACGGTGGGCAAGTAAATAATACCGCGCGTTTTTTCGCTTGCATGATATTCACTATAATGCTGGGTGCTAATTCTGGAGGAGGCTAGCACGCCTTGAATAAATTGCTCGAGCCAGCCATTTTCGTATACCCATTGATAAGTTTCCGGCCAAATACCAAATTTTTCGATATCGTCAAAATAGACAGCAGCAACGCAGCTTTCTAACGAATTACCGGCCAAGTCTTCCAGGTATGCGATTGTTTCGTGAGCAGGAGAAAATGGAATTTTGTAACGGAGCATTTCTGAAATTGGAAATAAGTCGAGCTTGCGGCCATCTTCTTCGCTCGTGAAATAACCATTGAGCTCATGCGGGGATTTACCCGCGCATAAGAAGTGATAGTCGTCTACAATGACATAACGAATGCCACAATCCGCAAGAGCAGGAATAACCGTGGACTCCCAAACGCGCTCCGTCAACCATGCGCCCTGCGGGTATTGTCCTAATTTTGCAAGCAATTTATCGGAAAAAGTTTTAATTTGTCCGATACGGTCCCGGTTTGGAATGGCTGCTAAAACCGGTTCGGTATCGCCCGCGCCAAATAATTCAACCTGTTGACGATCAACCATTTCTCGCAGCAATACCATATCTTCCGGAAAATGCTGTAATAAATAATCCAATAGCCAACCAGAAAAATGAACGGCGAAACGAAACTCCGGATAGCGGTGCAGCACTTGAAAAAACGGTTTGTAACAACGTGCATGTGCGTCAATCAATACGCTGGAAAAATTTCCGACGGGCTGATGTGCATGAACACCAAAAAGTAATGATATGCGCTGTGACATTTAATGATTCCGCTAATTGTTTAACGATTCAGGTAACTGCCAAATACAATTTAAACACAGATCAGTCTCGTTTGGAATCATTCGGCCATTGAAGAAGATTGCCGCATGGTGCCGCTTGTTTCACTGTACGCATTGCCTTGACTAATGGATTCGTGTACGGCTGAAGGTATTGGCAGTTTGAGCATACGATAGAGATTCATCAAATTCTGTCTGAACAACTGATCGAAGCTTGCAACGGAGTGTGCCGGATTGTAATCACCAAACCACCAAAACCAATCCGAGCTTTCGCAAGACGCTAATTGCCTGCTGGCCTCGGCTTTTTCTTCTTCACTCAAGCGATCGCTCTGCATGACCAGATCGTAGCTATTTTTAGCGGCACACAACATATCCCAGGCACGATTTTTTTCCTTATCGCCTATCCAAGTAGAAAATGTTCCATATACCCAGCTTCCGGCAGCCATTGCCGGCAAAGTCGTGATTTTGTCTTTATTATGTGTGTCTGCAATGTAATCACGATAGGTTGTCGTGCGAATATATGGATGCTTGTCAAGCAAACTGTAAAGATCCTCAAGGAAGTAATAACCATTGTACGGGTACGATTCCCATGCGTTTTCGCCATCCAGAATGACGCTGACAACGGGATCTTCTTCTGCAGGTGTGTTGTGATAGATTCGCTCCAAGGATTGAATGAAGTTTTCAGCCGCATCACGTCCAAACCATCTGGAATATTCAAAACCAATCAGGTCGGATAATTGATCGTCCCGGAAAAAACAGATGACTTGTTTATTCTCTTCGTTGAAATAGTAGGGGCGGTATAAATAATGATTACGATCGGGCAGTGGCTGATCCGGATGGGAGGCCCGTAAGCTATTGACTAAAACACCTTCACCGCTGGCGCTCCATTGACAATTTTGTTTAGCCATAATTTTCAATAATGCCGTGGACAGCGAGCCTTCCGCCGGCCATACACCAATAGGCGGTTCGTTGAAACGCTCCGTATGATGTTTAATTGCCGAGGAAAGATGAAAGGTAACGCGGCTTCGCCCACCTGGATATTGATGATGTTCGGGCAAAATCACATCCGGTTGACTATCCCGCGCAGAAGTGAAATCAATCAACAAAGGGGCAAGCGGATGATAGTGCGGTGTCGTGGATAATTCAATCTGGCCGGATTCGGCGAGTTTGCGATAGCGTGGAATCAAGTTTTGTATCAATTCGCCAATCAAATCGAACAATTGCAGGCGGTCTTGATGGCTGAAGCCCTTACTTTTTGCCATCAATTTCATTACAAATTCATTGTTACGCCGTACGCTTTCACCCATCCATGCGAGGTGATACCACACCAATAAATCTGCAAGATATTGACCTGAAAAATAAATTAACTCACTTTCGCTGTGATTGTTAAAAAGCTGATAAAGCTCATGCAAACGTTTATAAGTTGGATATGGCTGCAACATGGTTGTGTGATTGCTTAAAAAACAGCTGTCAAATACGTATAAACGATCTTGCATTGCAATGTGCTCAAGATCGGGTGTTGCTAAAAGACGTAGTAAAGGGTTTCGTATCTGCCCGCTAGAAAATTGTCCGGTAAAATCTTCCAGCTGATCTAAAAGAATTGGCACAAAATTGATAACCGCTTTGGTTTGCGGGTGCATTTCGAGGTGATATGCCATATCGGTGTAATCTTTGATGGCGTGCAGGTACACCCACGGTAGCACGAACTCCTTAGTGACATAATCTCGGTAGTCGGGTTGATGCATGTGCCACAATAAGACAAGATTTAATTTTTTCATTTCATGATATTGATTTATAAGATTATTGTTATGAGTATGCTGTATGAATGGGTTGTCCTAACATTTCCGGCGTGATTAATGTGATGCCTTTGTCAGTGACATAGAATTTTTGGCGATCCGCTGCGGCATCATATCCGACCGTCAATCCTTCCGGTATGACACATTGTTTTTCAACGATTACCCGTCTCAGCCGTGCGTGCCGGTTGATGATGACATTTGGCAGGATCACGGAATCTTCGACAACACTGTAACTATTTACTTTTACATTGGAAAATAACAATGAATGCCTTACCGTTGCACCGCTGATGATACAACCTCCCGAAACCGAAGAATCGAGAGCTTGGCCGCGCCGGTCCTCATCATCGAAAACAAATTTGGCTGGAGGCAACTGCTCCTGGTGTGTCCAAATTGGCCAGTCCACATCATAAAGATTGAGTTCTGGTGTTACGGAAATGAGATCAACATTGGCTTCCCAGTATGCATCCAACGTACCGACATCGCGCCAGTACGGAATACCTGATGCCATATTGACGCAGCTATTCATGAACCGGTGGGCATGAACGTGGTAGCGTGGCACCAGATAGGGGATCAAATCCTTACCGAAGTCATGGGATGAATCCTCCGTGCTGTGGTCGCGAATTAGTTGTTCATACAGGAATTTCGCATTAAATACATAAATCCCCATGCTGACTAACGCATTTTCTGTTTGCCCGGGTATCGGCACCGGATTATCGGGTTTTTCCGCAAAACTGGTGATTTGCCAGTCTTTATTGACGCCCATCACACCAAAGGCGGTGGCTTCTTGTACGGGCACTTCCAAACAAGCGACTGTCATATCGGCACCCTTGTTAACATGCTCAGCCAGTAGCTTTCCATAATCCATTTTGTAGATATGATCGCCACCCAGAATCAAAACATACTTTGCATTGTGACGTGCAAGTATATCAACGTTTTGAAATACCGCATCGGCCGTACCTTGATACCAGGTTTCTTCAACGGTTCGTTGTTGCGCGGGCAGCAGCTCGACAAATTCTTTGAAGCGTCCATCGAGAAAACTCCAGCCATGCTGAATATGGCGAATCAGACTTTGAGCTTTGTATTGCGTCACCACGCCAATGCGCCGGACACCGGAATTGACGCAATTGGAAAGTGTAAAATCAATAATACGAAACGTTCCGCCAAATGGAACGGCTGGTTTGGCCCGCCAATCCGTCATTTGATGTAAACGGCTGCCCCGGCCGCCCGCCAGAATTAACGCCAGGGTATCGTGCGTAATATCGTTATCAAAATGTGTATTGATTTTGTGCTCATTATTTTCCATAGCGATACCGTCCTCCATGTTTAAACCCGATGGGCAATAGTATTATGACATTTTCCTATCTTTCACTTTAGGTTTGCGTGTCACGAACCGGTTAGTTGAATTGTCATTTGTTTAACCTATAGACACGTTATAATTCATTGTAACCCAATTAACACTTTGCCATTGTGACTATCACTTATATACCCGATTTGCAACAACGATTGTTGCTGGATGCGCGGCTTCATGACCCTTATAGCTATTTAGGAATGCATCGTGAAGCTGATCAAGTTCTGGTTCGTATATTTCGTCCTGATGTTGCGAATATTTGGATTAGAGCGACTACCGATTTTGAACCCATGCGGCGCATCCATCCGGATGGAATTTTCGAGTGGCGCGGGGTATCTTTTCCTGCCATGCCTTATTGTTTACGTATTGAATCAAAAGATACTACCCGAATCCTTTATGAAGCATATGATGCCTATGCTTTTGCCCCGCAAATTTCGGGCCATGACTTGCATCTCTTTAATGAGGGCAAGCTTTGGCAAGCTTATCGCATGCTTGGTGCGCATTTTGTCCAAAATGCCGGAGTTGACGGTGTGCGTTTCACAGTTTGGGCACCCAATGCCGAGCGTGTCAGTGTGGTGGGCGATTTCAATCGCTGGGATGGCAGGGTCCATCCGATGAAAGTGCACCATGCCAGCGGTGTGTGGGAATTGTTTATTCCGCAATTACTGCCAGATTCATTATATAAGTTTGAGATTCGCAATCGCCATAGCGGAGAAATTCTCATTAAAACGGATCCCTATGCCAATCGCTATGAAATGCGGCCGGGTACTGCGGCGCTGATCTCCGCCTATCGCAACCATATCTGGCAAGATGCTGCATGGATGACGAGCCGTGCCCGCTTCGATTGGCTGCATGCGCCGCTCAATATTTTTGAAATTCATGCGGGATCATGGAAACGCCATCCGGACGGGCGTTTCTATAGCTATCGCGAACTGGCCGATCATTTACTGGGTTATGTTCTGGAAATGGGCTATACGCACATCGAGTTGATGCCAATTTCCGAGCATCCGCTTGATGAATCGTGGGGATACCAAACCACCGGATACTTTGCGGTTACCAGCCGCTATGGTTCGCCCGACGATTTCCGCTTTTTTGTCGATGCGTGCCATCAGGCCGGAATTGGCGTCATTCTCGATTGGGTGCCGGCGCATTTCCCGCAGGATACGTTTGCGTTGGCGCGTTTTGACGGTACCGCGCTGTATGAACACGAAGACCCGCGGCTGGGGTTTCATCAGGATTGGGGTACTTATATTTTTAACTATGGTCGCAACGAAGTCAGATCTTTTCTGCTCTCCAGCGCGCATTATTGGTTATCGGAATTTCACCTGGATGGATTGCGTGTCGATGCCGTTGCGTCGATGCTTTATCTTGACTATTCACGTAAAACAGGGGAATGGCTGCCAAATAAATTCGGTGGCCGCGAGAATTTGGAAGCCATTGATTTTATCCGTGAGCTTAACATCATGGTGCACGAACAATTCCCAGGTGCGCTCACGCTTGCCGAAGAATCCACTTCCTGGCCCGGCGTATCACGTCCAACGTATACAGGCGGATTGGGTTTCTCAATGAAATGGAATATGGGCTGGATGCACGATACGCTGGCTTATATGCAGCACAATCCCGTGCATCGCCGCTATCATCAGGATCAATTGACATTCGGCCAGCTATACGCCTACACCGAAAATTTTGTGTTGCCTTTTTCACATGACGAAGTTGTGCATGGCAAAGGTTCACTGTTCAACAAAATGCCAGGCGATGACTGGCAAAAATTTGCCAATGTGCGCTTGCTGCTAGTCTATCAAATGACATATCCGGGGAAGAAACTTAATTTCATGGGTAATGAATTTGCGCAAAAACAGGAATGGCGCGTAAATCACGAGCTGGATTGGTATTTGCAGGGACAAAAGCAGCACTCCGGCATACTGGCGGCATACCGGGACCTGAATCATTACTACAAACACATTCCAGCGCTCCATGAACTCGACTTTGCTGCTGAAGGGTTTTACTGGGTTGACTGCCAAGATGCCGATCATTCGGTTATCAGCTATGCGCGGCGCGCCAAAGATAATTCCTTTGTGCTGGTGGTTCTCAATTTCACGCCCGTTCCGCGCCACGGTTACCGCATCGGCGTTCCCTCTGCCGGAATTTATCATGAACTCTTCAACAGCGATTCGGCTTATTACGGTGGCGGCAACATCGGCAATTTAGGCAATATTGCCAGCGTGCCAGCGCCGTGGATGGGATTTGATCATTCAATCGCCATTACCTTGCCGCCGCTGGCGGGGATTGTTTTTAGTTTGACAGAATAGGTATGGGTTGATACTTCCAATCGTTTTAGCCACTATGTTTTCCTGAATGATCCGAAGGTTGTGCGTGTGCTCGCAAGCGGCAAGGCGGATATTTCTTTTTGGCACGATCGATCCTGTTTTACAGGCGGACTGTTTACCTTATTCCGCTACACTCTCGCCCGATCCGCCCATTTCTTTGGGCACATCCTTCAGTTTTTGCACGCCGTCTTTTATGGGAAGCACCGTTTCTTGATAATGTACGTGAACACCTGCTTTGAAAGGAAGATCCGGTATCACTGCGGCAAAAATGTCTGTCAATCCCATGCCCGGATGTTCGGTGAAAAGATGTCCTCCGCAAATCTTGCACCATTTGCGATAGCTTTGCGGTGTTTTGTTATAGGTGCCAATATTGTCGGCACCCTTGGTAATCTTTACTGCTTCGGGTTTCCACAAGGTAAATGCATTGACCGGTCCGGCCGACCAGCGACGGCATGACTCGCAGTGGCAATAACCCATTGCGGCTGGTTCGCCGGTGACAGTAAACTGAACTGCGCCGCAAAAGCAGTTTCCTTTGTAAGCATGATCATTGCTCATAATGACTCCTTAGTTATGTAAATAAATTCATGATGTTATCATTACACAATGGTTGCGGTATTTCACTCCGGTACACTGTACTTGGCAACCGATTGAACAATTTCAAGTTCTTCCGGCAACTTCAGGGATTCTTCCGCGTACCTAAGGGCAAGCTTGGCATGAAGGATAGCGGCCTGCTTCATCTCATCATGCTCGAGCAGAGTGAGACAGTGAAGGGCTTTTTGCAGCCTGATCATCACTTGGACAGAAGAGGCGCCATCCCGGGCAATGGCGTTAAACGCGTCATCGAACATATCGTTGATGGTAATTGCCGGAATTGCGACACGATCATATTCGGCATCGAGGCCGCCATCCTCCTCAAGAGCTTGTGCCCAGTGCACAAAAAGGCGCACGAACGTTCCGATGATGTCGATTGCAGTACCCGCGTCGTTCACTGCGGGCGATAGGGCGCGGCTGGCAATCTCGGATAAGACGATCAGGCCGAAACGGGGATCTGATTCAAAGGTTCTTTCCCCGCCGATCACAAAAGCATCGATGACTTCTTCCACAATATTGCTTTCCTCCGGAATGTCTTTTTTAGAGATAAAAGCCATAGGCTTACCAGGACTTACAAAAGCGCCTGGAGGTGTACAAACGCAGATTTTGCAGTCATTTTGTTCGGCTATCGCTTGTAGCTTAGCAATATGAATGTTTTGCACGTATCCGGCGTCTTTCGGAAAGATGGCTATGCCCTGGCCAGTCGAAGTTGCTTTTGCAGCGCCCAATGTTGGGAGCCTGGCCCGCAATTTCAGTGCGGCGTCGGTTGCCGCCTCGACTTTGTCGATTGTGTGGCCCAACCGGCCCAGCCTCGCTATGCGATCAACCCACCGGATGAAGCTTAGAATCACGAATGCGAATACAATAATCGTGATAATAAACAAGATAAACCGCCCAGGATTATCGTAAAATCCATTGAGTACGGCGATCAAGCCTACAATGCTGAATATGAAGGCGCCTATGAAGGTCGAAAGCGCATTTTGCGATACATCGTCGCCAACCACCAAAGGAAATGAGCGTGGCGTCGCCGAGTTGCTTGCCGAGGCATAGGCCGATAACATCGCCCCCACCGCAAATACCGCAATCACGAGCATGCTGGTCGAAATGATCGATAGTAATGTTTCAATAGACTCGGCACTGATGTCCGGAAAAGATTGTCCTGCTCCGAGATGATCGGCTAATCCTGCAACTACCGCTGCGATGAGTGATAACACACAGCTTATCAGCGGTTTCAGCCAGAGACGCTCCCGAAGCCGGGCTAGATAGAATCTGGCGATATTGCGAAGTTCCAGACCGGAACGTGATAGTTGGCTCATAATACCCAACGCACAATTAACAGGTGCCGCGCGATTTTGCCCCGCAATACCCGGCAGCCGGAGCGAGGCGGAGTTGAATGTCAGACAAGAAACCTAGCCACCGTTTTGTTAGCTTTATCGATGGCGATAGGTAGAAAATTTGAGATAACCCATCGAACATTTTCGTCTGTGTTATGCAGCCATTACTTTCAAGCACGTTGAGAGCAGGATCAAAGCTGAGTTTGTTCTCGTTTGATCGTTTCTGGATTCCGGCCATGCCTATTGGTTTCTCGTTCATTATGGCGCCACAATTGGAGTTAGATTTTTCATTCGAAACATCATATCTCAGTTTTTTTAATAATTCGACCGGGAGGCAAAAAATACAAGCAAAATTCATCCGCACTGGCATTCATGTATAGCAGCCAGTTTTGGCGGGCTGTGCATCCCCTGCATTGTTGCCGTCAAAAAAATGAATAATAAGAAAGCGGATTGGGTGGTGACTCGCACGACAAACCTAGTTATATCGGTTGCAGACGGCTACACAATATCGAGCCATCGCTTCGGTTTGTGTTAATCGGAATTAATTTCTTCTTGGCAGTCTTATCGGAAAGTCAGATGAAATAAACGATTGGCAACATCGATTCGCATTGGTCTGGAAATTATCAATTTATAAATCGCAAATCTCATGTGAATAAAATCATTCTTTGTGGTGAAACAAGAATTGACTTCCTTGCTTTCTGAACGAACCATCAAGTGTTATCTGACTGTTTTGTTTCTGCGAGCGATTTTAAGTGCTGAAGTGTAACAGGTAAACCTTTCTCAACCTGGGGGCGGACTACTCGTGTAAGAAACGGCTTAAGAAGCCCAGCGAATGTGACTCGATGAACAACTTTTGTGCCGCCTGCCACGATTTCTAATTCATGGTCAAAGTCCATGCGGAATAACAGAGTCTTACTGGTTGCTGTAAAGTGCCGGTTTTTCTCTATGGATATAATTTCTATTGGCACAGTCCTGCCTTTGGCCGGTGTCAGGCTGCCTTTTGAACCGAGCGTCAGGCCGTTGTCTAGGCTAGAAGCCTTCGTATCCGGGTCCCATTGTTTCCAGTTGTTGGCATCCTCGTAGATGCTGAAAATTGTTTCTGGAGATGCTGAGATTACAATTTGCTTTTCTACAGTACTAATATTTGTTCCAATAATACCTAACATCGAAGTGAGTGGCTTGAGCGGCTGAATTGCCCGGCTCCCTGTGCAATGGTTAGTTGAGTTAAACATTTACGCATTCAAAATGAGGGCTTGAGTTTTCTTTTCCTCGATCGGATCCTCAAATTATATATTACCCTCAAATGCCGCGCGAAAATCATCGCGGCCGATCAAAAAGATTGTGTAATTGGGCCGCTGCCGCTGAATTTCTCACACGACTCCGCTGGTAGAAACCGGCATAGATAACGCACTAGTTGAAACGATCAACGGCTTATATAAAACACAGTCTTACTGCAATGCGGTTGGTAACGTACCCGTGAAGCAGCGGAATTACCACGTTTGAATGGGACGATTTGTTCAACAAGCGCCGGTTACTGGAGCTGATTGGAAATATTCAACCGGTTGAGTTTGAATTGGCATATTATCGTCAATTAAGAAAGTCGGCCGATACGGTTGGAATCAAGACAATTAGTCTCTGGAACATCCGTGCCGATTCAGTGAATCATTTATCGGTGAGGGTGTTGAACCGGAAGACTGTAACTTCATGGATAATGTCGGGAATGGTCAAGGTGTAAAACTGCGCCGTGTTAGTGTAGATACCCATAATTTTATCGAAGCGGATTCGCGAATAGGTTGCGAATCTGCAAAAAACGGGCGATGCTATCATGTTACGCCATCCAGCCTGATAGTAGTGCCATTAGGTGATACCAATCATTAAGCCCGTGACTCGATAGGAAAGGGTGGAGGAAACGATGAATAATAAAATTCGCACAAATGGCAAACCTTTTTCTCGACTGTGGCCTGGCAAGCCATATCCACTGGGAGCTACCTGGGACGGGTCGGGTGTCAATTTTGCCATCTTTTCGGAACATGCAGAAAAAGTAGAATTGTGCTTGTTTGATCAGACAAAGCACCATGAGATTCAACGTATTGAATTACACGAGCAAACCGATCAGGTGTGGCATATCTATCTTCCGGAGGCTCGTCCGGGCTTACTGTATGGCTACCGGGTGCATGGTCCATATAAGCCTGAAGAAGGACATCGATTTAACCCCAACAAGTTATTGCTGGATCCCTATGCCAAGGACATCCAGGGGGCGCTGCGCTGGAGTGATGCACATTTTGGCTACGAAATTAATAATAATCGCGAAGACCTCTCCTTTGACAGTATGGATAATTCCCGTGAGGTGCCAAAGGGTCGGGTAGTTGATCCTGCTTTCACTTGGGGAGATGATCAGTCACCAAATATACCCTGGCAAGAAACCGTCATTTATGAACTGCATGTTAAGGGTTTTACGCAGTTACATCCTGAGATAGGACAAGAGCTGCGCGGAACATATGCCGCACTGGCTACTGCACCCGTGATCGAGTATTTTAGCAATCTTGGTATCACCACAGTGGAGCTGATGCCGATCCATGCGTTTATTGATGATCGCCATCTAGTAGAGAGAGGCTTGCGCAACTACTGGGGCTATAATTCCATTGGTTTTTTTGCGCCGGATAGCCGCTACTCTTCAACTGGTTTGATCAACGAATTCAAGACAATGGTCAAGACATTACATGCTGCCAATATCGAGGTAATCCTGGATGTTGTCTATAATCACACTGCCGAGGGTAATCAACTTGGACCCACGCTGTCATTTCGAGGGATCGACAACGCAGCTTACTATCGCTTGATACCTGATGATAAACGTTATTACATGGATTATACGGGTTGTGGCAATTCGCTCAACATGATTCATCCGCGCGTCTTGCAATTGATCATGGACAGTTTGCGTTACTGGGTGTTAGAGATGCATGTAGATGGTTTTCGCTTTGACCTGGCAGCTGCACTCGCTCGAGGTTTACACGAAGTTAACCGCCTCAGTACTTTTCTTGACATCATACATCAAGATCCGATTCTTTCTCAGGTTAAACTTATTGCCGAACCCTGGGATCTGGGTGAAGGGGGATACCAGGTGGGGAATTTTCCTGTTGGCTGGACCGAGTGGAACGGTAAATACCGTGATGCCGTGCGAGATTACTGGCGCGGCGAGGGAGGAATCATTGGTGATATTGGCTATCGCTTAACAGGTTCTAGCGATCTTTACGAGCATAGTGGCCGTCGTCCCTATGCCAGTATTAATTTTATTACCGCACATGATGGGTTTACTTTACGTGATCTGGTCAGCTACAACCAGAAGCATAATGAAGCGAATCTGGAAGATAATCATGATGGTGAATCCAATAATCGTAGCTGGAACTGCGGTACGGAAGGTGAAACAGATGATCTGGATATTTTTGCCTTGCGTATGCGGCAAAAGCGCAATTTTCTCTCCACTTTGTTTCTCTCCCAAGGTGTTCCGATGTTGTTGGCGGGTGACGAAATGGGACGCAGCCAGCAAGGCAATAATAATGCTTATTGCCAAGACAACGAAATCAGCTGGATCAACTGGAAGTTGATTGAAGAAAATCAGGATTTAGTTCAATTTGTCCGGAGTCTCATACAATTCACTAAAGCGCACCCAGCCTTTCATCGACGCAATTTTTTTCAAGGACAAGTCATTAAGGGTACCAAAGATATCATTTGGCTCAATTGCAACGGGCAAGAAATGGATAATGAGGAATGGACGAACAGTTATGCCCGTTCCATGGGGCTCTATCTGGCGGGCTCAGCTATCATGATGCGTGACAAATATGGAAATCTGATTGAGGATGATGATTTTCTTCTACTTCTCAATGCGTATCATGAAGAAATTGCATTTTCGATACCCGAGATTGCTGGAGAGCAAGAATGGCAGGTCGTTATCGATACCATCAGCTCCACATTTCCAAAAGAGGCGGAAAAAAATTATTATAAGGGTGATAGTTATCTCATGCAGGGACGTTCACTTGTTTTATTAATGCATGTCAGAGAAAAAAACAAATAAAATGTCCCTATAAATCCTCCACAGCGAACAAATTTCAGACTTGGCCCAAACCGCCTTAAAGAATAAAACAGGCGATTAAAGAAAGGGAAAGAAATTTTAAAAGGGGCGGTTGGCATGGTAGACAAAGGAATGAAATGAAGTATTCGTTTATCGCTCTACACGAGAAGACCTGGCCTGTTGACACCAGGTATAAAGCCTGACTCCATTGTTACCCCTTGTCTAGGGAGGGATTGGCGTTGATTCCTAGGGACCAGAAAATTGCGCAATAACTGCTTGCCTATAGCGGCTTTATAAGGTCTTCAGGTACTCGATGATTGCCAATGCGCCTTCCTTGTCTGCCGACCAATTAAGCCGGTAAGTTTTGTTTCCTTCCACGATGTCTTTATCGTGCCCTTTATTGCTTAATGCCGGAATGACATCGGTCTGAAACAGATAGCCTTCGTTTGGCTTGCCCGATAATGCCGTATCCCAGGCAAACCCGAGCAACTCTGTGTCATAGTCGAGGCGGCTTTTGACGAAGCTTGCCGGGCGTTCGTCCGGTACCAGCAGGTGATAGACGGTTGGAATGGTGCCGTTGTGCAAGTAAGGCGCTTGCGCCCATACACCACTCAACGGCCGTGCGTTGTAACCGTGGTGCTCATCGTTCGGTGACATCAACACGTCTTTTTTACCTGCCATAGAAATACCGTCGAACTCTGCGCATGGTTTGACATCCTTGCCGTATAGCTGAATCGTGGTTTCCGGCGAGCAGGTATCGTATAGCTCAGTGCGCGCCGCGTAGTTCAACAGCGTGCCAACCACGTAAGCGCGTTTCATGCTGGTGCCGAGATTGTCGTATACTTTACCGTTTTTCGGCTGATGACAATCAGCGCAATGTTCGGCGAATAATGCCTGCCCCTTCTTGGCCAATGCGGTATCGACGGCAAAAGGATAAGGTTTGGCGGGTAAACCATCGAGCAATTCCGAGGCAAACGCGGCCACGCGCACGTCGGTTTGTTCCAAGCCAAGCGTCAGCATTGCGATCAAGTTGCGATAAACCGGTATGGGCACGTTGCCGTTCCATTGACCGCCGCCATTGATCAGCCGCCGATGGCTTTCATCCCAAGTGGCACGGCGCTTGCTTTGCTCCCACACCGACATGAAATCGGTAATGCCGGGTTCCGGCGGCAGCGAGAGTCCGGCGAACCATTTCAGGACCGGTTTCTTACGCGCGTCGATATACCCATTGACAGCACTCAATCCTGTAGCGTCGGCCATACCGGGGAAACCGGCGAGCATCTGCGATTCGAAACCGCTGTAATTTTTCTCGATCAAGGCGCCGAATCCGTCGTATTCGGCTTCGATCCGCTGCGCGAACTGCTTGACTATCTGTCCGGCATTTTTCTTAAACAAAGCAATCTGCGCGGTCTCGTAAGCGGTGTCAAAGTGCCGCGTTGGCGACTCGTAGTTATTGTAAAAATACACCGGGTTTTGTTGATGAGTTTCGTCCAGCGCCGCCAGCAGCTTTTGCGTCAGGCGCTGATATTTATTGTCACCGGTTTCACCGGCATAGGTTTTTTGCAAAGTTTGGTACATCTTGACACGGAACAGCACGATATTGAATGTTGTATTGACACCGCCGTCGAGATAATCGATTTGCCCGTTTTCCAGGCGTACCCGGCCAATGTGGCAGGCGCCGCAAGTGAACGATGCGTAATCGATACTGCTGTTGGCGCCGGCGCGTGATAAGCCGCTAAAACCGACACCGCGTGCAACCGGGTACGACGGCTGCCGCTCATCGATGAACAAACCGACGCTATCGAGAAAATTTTCCGTGCCGCCCCATAGTTCCGGTGCCAGTTTAGGCATCAGCTTGAGAGCAATATAAGGAATACCGTCGGTTTCGCTGAAAGCGAAATTGCCAAACCAGTCGTATGCGATTTGATGCGATTGCAGATAATTCGCGATCTCTTGCAGTTTTTTATTTTTCGCCTGCTGCCAGTCATCCGGTACTTGCTTGACCACAGCGGGGGGTAACGGCGCTTCCAGCGGATGAGAAATACAAGCGGCGAGGAAAAAGGCGAGTAAAGCAACGCAGACGGTTTTCATAACGGCTCCTAATCTGATTGTTTCGTTCAAGCAATCCAATGGCTGGAAAAACCTTGTTAGCCGAAGCGGATTGTAGCATAGCATCGCTGAGCAGCTTTTCTCGTAATGGCGTGTCTGAAAATGGCACCACGAATCCAGATCTTCTTGGCTCACGGCCTGATCTTCTGATGGGGTTTAATAGAATTGATCAGCCCAGTTATTAAACCATTTCATGCGAACTTAACGCTGGTATATTGATTACCTGGGTCTGTCTGGTTTTTTAGCTTGTAGCGGCCAAGTTTATTCAGGGATTTTTCCAATCGCACGCCAATGGCATATAACATTTAATTAGGCTGCGCTCTATGATAACGTGGGCAAGACATACGTGCCGTGGCGAACGAGTAGATAGATTGCGGCCACTGAGAGCGCAATGGGAAAAGCAAAGCTGTGGACCCAGACATAGTAGTGGCCGAAGAGCGAAAGCAATTTGAACCGGGTGCCTGCGTACTCGAGCCGCAGGCAGTAGAGCTCGGCATTGGCCTTGAAGTCTTTGAGTGCCTTCTTTGTCTCGTCGTCAATGGCCGCGCCACTCGCGGGCCAGGTGCCGGTTGTCTCAAGTGTGTTTAGGCGTTCCAGCAGTGGCACCGCACCTCTCAGGAATTCCTTGTCGAGCTTCATGTTGGTCCCAAACTCGGACCAGATTGAGCTTTCTCGATACCACAGACGAAACGCCGCTAGGTCGCCAACCCACTTTAGAACGAAGGAGTACGCCGAGTACCCAATTAGGACGAGCAGCGTTGCATCGACGAGCGACGCCGGCAGGTCCATACCTAGGACCTTCAGGTCGCTGAGAGGAACGGCGTATAGCTTCGTGAGAATGCCGGCGACAGCTAAAACCATGGCGCGCGCGATCGCCTTCTCGGTCGACTCGCTGATAACATCTTTTCCGCTGTATTTTGGCATGGCTCTTGCCGTTCGGTCTAACTACGATTAGACATCCGAAATGACGAAACTATTACGTCACAAATGAAATCTAACATGAAATTTTTTATGGCATCCCTTTATATTTTATACCAATTGTCCGGTTTAGCGTGAACTATTCCCGGTTCATTTGCGGAAAAATGACTAACAATCACCCGATCCGGTAAAAATAGACCCGGTATTATATCGAAACAAAAATTCGCGTGAGTTTGCAAAGGGTTCAATTCGTTAACGGCGTTAAACAAAATCGAGACCAAAAACTCAAAGCCGCTTGATTCTCCATACACCGCATTTAGCAATAGCTCACGTAATTGCTGTATTGCTTCAGGTGATTGAGATTTGGTCCGGCATGTATGACCGGCGGTTAGCGCAATAGCATGGCGATTAAGAAAAATGACAATCTTAACCATGTGCAAGTTATTATGGCAGTAATTTTGTTTTATTAACGGATAATGCTTCGGTGCATGCCAGCTTTCAATGCCTGAATAGCTTCTTCGCTACTACTAACAATTTGGCGGTATGGGCAGAAGATATTTTTGGAGAGTTCGCGTTGCGCATAAAATTGCCGGACAAAATCAAGTTTTTGCCATTCGGAAATGCGAGGTTGCGCCCAAGTTTTGTCATTCCTTCCGAGTGCATATAGTTTTCTTTCATTGGTTGCGCAGCGTATACCTTCGTAGCTGATATTTTCTGCACCGTTAGGCGATTTAATCACGAGACTAAAGCGAATGACACCATCGCCGCCAATTTTGATCGAAGTTGTGTCGACCATGTATTGATTACTGGTAGCAGCCCCTGCATCAAATGCCAGCAGGTTTTTTGCATCCGGATAAGCCGGCAATTGTGTCATTTGCTCAATCCAAGGTTTGTCGCTTTCAAATTCATCTTTGAAAGGCGGTTTGGCGCAAGAAAACAAAAATAAGATACAAATCAGGGTAACGAGCGTTCGTCTCATACAATGGTTAAGTCATTTAATAATGAGTCACGAATGCCGGCATCGGTAATATCAATACTTGCATGATAAGCCTGATGATCCACGCCCATACTGAGGGAAGCGCCCTGACGCAGGGAATGAATCATTGCCGCGTTAAGTTCAAAGCGCAGAAAATGAACTGATGAAGTTTTTTCAGTGTTTTCACGTTCCAAATCTTCATCAGCAATTGCATAAACCGGTGCGTGTGCGTCAATTCTTACCCATACCTTATCTTCAATGCCCACCATAGCGGCAAGCCTGACGGCGCGTATTGCCGGATCCGGATATTCGATCATCATGGTGGCTTTCCAATTGCTGCCATCGGGAACGAGCGGCGTGTAGGCTTCAAGTTCATGATTGATTTCTTGTTCTTGAAATATGCGCTCGACATGGAGCATTTCCTGGATTTGGTAACGGATTGTCAGCGCATCTTCAAAGATCAGTGTGATATTTTCTCCCAACGGAATTTTGCGCTTTTTTTTATGCGCCATGACTTGGGCGCGAAAATCTTTGCGTATCTTGGCGTAGGCTTCCAATGTCAGCAGGCTGTCACGAGTAATGGCTGTCATGTTTGTTTTATCCATTGAAGTGGCTGAGGTAGACGATTGATTATAGGAAATCTCTGTTTGCTGATGGATGAAATCACCATAAGCCATACGTAATAAAGTGAGCGGATGTAGTTTTAGTGCTTTGGTTTCACCGATACCTTGTTCAATATGCCGTGCGGCAATCGCACAATCGGAACTGATGTAATCCGGGTTCGCGGCAGCCATTTGCTTGAAAACCGGACGGCCGACTTTCATTGAATCGGCAAAGAATTCACTTTTTACGCCCCAGGTACCATCATGGCCTGAACATCGCTCCACAGTACGGATGGTTGTGTCTGGAATAAGCTGCAAAATATCGCGCGTTTTTTTTCCGATGTTTTGTACACGCTGATGGCATGGGATATGGTATGCCACACTACCCAATGGATTTTTGAAATCTGTTTTGAGCAGACCATCTTGGTTGCGTAAGGATAAATACTCGAACGGATCAAACATGGCGGCAGCAACGGTTTGAACCGCTTCATCATGCGGAAACAGGAGCGGTAATTCTTGTTTGTACATCAACGTGCAGGAGGGCACAGCGGAAATGATGGCGTAGCCTTCCTGTGCCAATTTTAATAAGGGAGGGATATTTTTGTTTTTCAATGCCTCTACTGCTTCCAAATCGCCCAATTCGAGCTTCGGCATGCCGCAGCAGGCTTCTTTTTCCACGAGACAAGCAGGAATTTCGTTGTGTTCCAGAATCGCTAATAAATCGTGACCGATCCCCGGTTCGTTATAATTAATATAGCACGTGGCATAAATCGCAACTTTTCCCAGTGTCTTGGCGCCATTCACAACAGCGAAAGTAGCGTTGGGTCTTGCGTTTGCCCGAAATTTATTCGGGCTGTAGTCAGGCAGCTTTCTATCTGCATGGATGCCTAACATGCTATCCATTAATTTGCGCGTGGCTGGCGTCTTGTTGACGGCATTAACGGTTTGTACAACAACGGGAATGGTGGCCAATTTACCCATCAAATCGGTACTGGATAGCAACTTATCGCGAAAACCGGCGCCTTTGTTTTTATATTTTACTGCCTTGGCACGTAACATCAGATGCGGAAAGTCAATGTTCCATTCATGCGGCGGTACATAAGGGCACTTGGTCATGAAACACATGTCGCAGAGATAACAATGATCCACGACTTCTGCGAATTGGCTTTTATCGACGCCATCGAGTTCACCGGTAGAACTCTCGTCAATGAGATCAAATAAGCGCGGGAAAGCTGTGCACAGATTGACACAGCGCCGGCAGCCGTGACAGATGTCGAAAACCCGCTCCATTTCGTGAATCAGGCTGGCTTCGTTATAAAAATCTGGATTCTTCCAGTCAATTGGGTGGCGTTTGGGGGCTTCTAGGCTACCTTCACGAATAGGCATAAATGAATCGATGTTAGCTTATAAAGGATTATTCAGTTTGACGGTAACGGGGCCTAATCAGAATCTTGCCTGAATAAACCCCGTATTCATATTAATCTGTCAAGCTATCCAGTGCGCGTTGAAAGCGGTTGGCGTGAGAACGTTCTGCTTTGGCAAGTGTTTCGAACCAGTCGGCAATTTCATCAAAACCTTCGTCACGTGCTGTTTTTGCCATGCCTGGGTACATGTCGGTATATTCATGCGTTTCACCTGCAATAGCGGTTTTCAGGTTGTCGCGGGAGGAGCCAAAAGGCATGCCAGTTGCCGGGTCGCCGCAATTTTCCAAATATTCCAGATGACCATGCGCATGGCCCGTTTCACCCTCTGCAGTAGAGCGGAATACCGCTGCAACATCATTTTGACCTTCTACATCCGCTTTTGCTGCAAAGTATAGATAGCGGCGATTAGCTTGAGATTCTCCCGCAAAAGCGGCCTTTAAATTTCCCTCGGTTTGAGATCCTTTCAGTTCCATTATTTTCTCCTTTTTAATTTTACGAGCATCAGTATATTTATTATTGATCACACAAAAAACAATCCTGATTAACGTGAGAACGAAGACATAGGATGTTCAATCTATCCGTGTCGATGATTCCATTTAGTTTAATCAGGGTACGGCGAGAGTGTAACTATACAAAGTTTCGTGCGTGCGCTGAGACTATCGAAGGGTTTGTGGATTGTCAACTATTAGCATTGTTTCATTTAATTCTGTGTAGATTGATAAAAATAGGGTTTTTCCATGTACTGCCCGAAACACCGCTATAACATCTTAATAAGCCGGTCTTTGTGTTTCTCGAAACCACGTCCGGTATTGTTCCATTTTTGTTCGTTGCTGTGGCGGCGCGTGACGGCGGCAAGTGGAGTATTCCTCTGTGTCAGGTTGAGCGCCCCAGCGGATTTCCGCGCAATCATTCGGGTTATAAGCGATTTCATAAGCCGGTTTTCGTGCCAGTATTTCAGCTAAAGACAGTTCCCACGGACTACCATCGCTACGGGTGTAAACGATGCCGCGTTCGTGAATGCGCTTATTGTGATGGCGTTCAATTTGTATTTTTGCTTGTTCCGGGCTTTTACCGTTTAATAGGAATAATTCGGGATAACGGATTATTTTCTCAGGTAAGCTCATTAGTACGTTGATGGCAATAAGTAAGCGCATATCCCGAGAAGGTGTGGAGTAATCTTCCCATGGGCCAACCGTCAGAAAAATGGCCGTTCTGTTGGGCATTGGGATGACGCCGCGCGGGTTTTTGCGGAAATAAGCTTCTCCGTTTTCAACTGAGTTTACACGTGTCTCGAGTTGTTCTACCAAAGCATCCAAGGTCGCTTCATAAGCTTGCTGGGGACTTAGTCCATGCGGGTTGGTCAGCTTGGCTAACTTGGCATAAAAATTTTCACGCGAGAGTTGACTTTGTTCCAACGAAAAAGGAGCAAAATCCGATTGATCAACCAATTCTTCATTGGTTAGTGTGCGCCATTTTTCTGCAGCTGTTTTTATCACAGGCCGGAAATTCTTAAAACCAGGTCCTGCGCTTTCAATATTCGTAAACAGTAGCGTGCCTTCCCATACTCGCTTACGTGCAATTGAGTTGTCCGGTTGTGCATCCACAACTAATAATGTACCCGGTTGACCGCTTGTCTGTGGAACCCACTCGACCAATACTAGAACATGGCCATACGGATCAGCATAAATAGCTCCAGGCCATAGTGTTTCACGACTGAGTGTGACGGGATACCAATCAGTCGATTCATCCTCAAGGCTTGTTCGTAATGAGCCTGAATGCACAACATCGGCCAATAATCTGTTAAATTTCTTGAAACTGGCTTGGGCACTGATATTGCGGGTGAATTCCGCCATGATTGTTGCATTGCCGCATTGCGGCGGTGATTTGATCGAACCGCGGCCGCAGGTGCGATAAGCGAAGGGCAATCCCAATTTCCAGGCGAAATAAGCACGCAATGTGTAGGGTAAATCGGCGCAATCAGGGGTGAGTGGCAAGGCCTTGTCTTCATTGCGGCCATGGTAATTGTAGAGAAAGTTACGTTCCCGATTGCGTAACACAGGTTCTAGCGAATTAGAACTTAAGTTTTCCTCATGCGGTGCGCCAAACAACTCTTCAATCCAGGCAGCGTAAAAAGCTTCTGTGGCAAGATTCCATTCCTTGGGTGCTGCTTGGCCGGTAGCCGATTCTACTGTAAATTGACGACAAGAAATCGTTTCACCATTGCGGTTCACGGTCACTCGATACTGGCCTTTATCCAGTTTTTGCGGCGCGCTTAAAATGCTCCAGGGCGGGCCGCCCCGAAAGCGTAACTGGAGCGGTATGTGGTGGCCTTGACTATCGGTCAGAACTAATTCTGTTATTGAGCCATCGGTTGATACCGCCATGATTTTGACGGGCTCTTCAAATGTTGGATTCAAGGGTGAAATCCAGATATGCGTTTTACTTGGGATTTCACATGAATAATCTTGTGCCAGCGCCAGCGGAACACCGTTCCATATCAATAGGCTTATCAGCACAAGATATACGCATGATGATCGTAAATAAAAAGAATCGTTGCACATAGTTATCGGTAACACGCTGCAAATTTGGCAGCAGCCTTAACCCGTTTCTTTTTTCAATACGGTATTTACAGCAATGGGCAACGTGCCAGGATAGTCTTTGCTATAGTGCAATCCTCTGCTTTCATGGCGCAACATAGCACTGCGCACGATTAAGTCGGCACTATCGACCAGATTACGTAGCTCCAGCAAATCGCTGGTGACGCGGAAGTTGGTATAGTACTCATTAATTTCTTCACGTAACAGTTCGATTCTTCGTTGTGCACGTTGTAAACGTTTTGTGGTTCTTACAATGCCAACATAATTCCACATGAAGCGACGCAATTCATCCCAGTTATGGGCGATCACAATTTCTTCATCGGCATCAGTAACCCGGCTTTCGTCCCAATCGGCAAGCCGCGGTAGTGCGTGTGTGGACTGATTGATGATGTCTTTTCCTGCGGCATGAGCTAACACTAAACATTCTAATAGTGAATTGCTGGCTAACCGGTTAGCGCCATGCAATCCGGTATGGGCGGTTTCTCCAATGGCATAAAGATTATGTAAATCAGTTTTGCCATTTTTGTCGGTCATAATACCGCCACACGTATAATGGGCCGCAGGTACAACAGGAATGGGCTCTTTCGTGATGTCAATCCCTAATTCCAAACAGCGGGCATGAATCGTCGGGAAGTGTTCTTTTAAGAAAGTGGCGGATTTATGGGATATATCTAGGTAAACGCAATCCAGCCCTCTTTTTTTCATTTCAAAATCGATGGCCCGGGCAACAATATCACGAGGTGCGAGTTCAGCGCGCTGATCGTGCCAAGGCATAAAACGTTCGCCGGTGGGAAGTTTTAATAAGCCGCCTTCACCTCGAACGGCTTCACTGATTAAGAATGATTTTGCATGGGGATGATAAAGACAAGTAGGGTGAAACTGGATAAATTCCATGTTGGCGATGCCGCAATTTGCACGCCAACCCATTGCGATACCGTCTCCAGTGGCTGTATCCGGATTGGTGGTGTAGAGGTAAACTTTACTTGCACCGCCAGTTGCCAGTACAGTATTTTGAGCTGTGAATGTGCGAACCCGGCCCTTGTTTTTATCCAGGACATAAGCTCCAAAGCATCGTCTATTTTGCGTTTCAGACTGATAGTCAGATAGCTTATCGCTGGTAATCAAATCAATGGCGATGTGATGTTCCAATACACAGATATTTGTATGAGCTTTGATTTTATCTATGAGTGTTTGTTGAACCGCTTTGCCAGTTGCGTCACCACTGTGAATGATCCGCCGCACGCTATGACCGCCTTCTTTGGTAAGATGAAATCCAGTGTCGCTGGTTGTATCACCGGTAAAAATAACGCCTTGTTCTATCAACCAGCGTATAGCGCTGACCGCATGTTCTGTGACATATTGCGTAATCTCGCTATCGCATAAGCCGGCTCCGGCAATTAGTGTGTCTTGAGTGTGTTGCGATGGCGAGTCGATATTTGACAAAGCGGCTGCAATACCGCCTTGTGCCCATGAACTGGCACCAGAATCGACGGTTTGTTTGGTGACGATACAGACTTTCTTATATGGAGCTAGGTAAAGTGCAAGTGCAAATCCAGCTAAACCGCTACCGATAATCAGCGTATCAAAATAATTGTTTACCATCAAACTGAAAGAAATTTTAGTAATATAGAAAAAAGCGCTTTATTTAATGATAACAGACTCATTAAAGTTCAGGTCCTTGCTTAAAGCAATTTGGAGAATTTGGAGTTCATACCAGCTCAAGTTGTGAACTAATTAACTGTCTTAATTGTCATTAACGCAATTGATATTAAATTATCTAGTTCCCGAGATCAGTTTGAACAGATATACTTATTCTATTCGTGTCGTTACATAACAAAATAGAACAAGAATAAATCAGACACTCTTTCAAAAAAATGCTCAGGGATCAAGAAGTATGGGTGATCGGGAAGTCGATCAACAATTAGTAGAACGGGTTCAAAGCGGAGATAAGCATGCATTCGATCTACTGGTTATCAAATATCAACGCAAGCTAGCTCGTTTACTTTCACATTTCATTCGCGATGCTGCTGAGGTTGAAGATGTGACGCAGGAAGCTTTTGTTAAAGCGTATAGGGCGTTGCCTTCATTTCGTGGAGATAGTGCTTTTTATACGTGGCTGTATCGGATTGGTATCAATACGGCAAAAAACTTCTTGGTGTCTCAGGGGCGTAAAGTGCCCACATTGCAAGAATTTGATAATGAAGATGCTGAGAATTTCGAAGATGGCGGTATTCTAAAGGAGATGAATACCCCGGAAAGTGAACTGATGAGTAAGCAAATAGCTCAAACTGTTAATCGTACATTAGATTTGTTGCCGGAAGAATTGCGCACTGCGATTGTTTTAAGAGAAATTGATGGATTAAGTTATGAAGAAATTGCAAATATAATGAATTGCCCGATTGGTACCGTACGTTCACGAATATTTCGTGCACGTGAAGCTATATCTGAACAATTGCGTCCCTTGTTAGGGACGAGTAAAGACAAGAGGTGGTAAGGTGAAAAGCAAAATATCAGCGTTAATGGATGGCGAATTAGAAAAACACGATGTTTCAAGTGTTCTAGAGATATTACGAAAAGATGATGAGTTACGAATAAAATGGCAAACATATCATCTCATTGGCGATACGCTAAGACAATCTTCTCAATTATCAACCGATGTATCTCAACAAGTAAACCAAAAACTAATAGCAGAACCCACTGTACTATCCCCCAAAAAAACCACCACACTTCAACAGCAAAAATATAAAGTATTTGCGGTTTCGCTGGCAGCATCATTGGTCGTTGCGATTTCCGCGTGGTTGGTGATTCATACACCTTCCAATATGACACAGCGGACAATGCTTGCAGATAATCCAAATCAAAATGGCAACAAAGTGCCAGAGGCTGCAGTGCCTGTAATGGTCTCATCCCCCGCTGCATTTCATAATTATTCACCTGTTGAAATGAATGAATACTTATTTGTTCACCGTGAGTTTTCTCCAGGAACAAACATTCGTGGACAAATCACTCATATAAATGGTGGAAATGAATATAACGAAAGATATGGTAGATGATTAATCATCAAATAATTGCGCTATTTTTTTTGTTTGCATTTGGTTTTAAAGCTGCAGTAGCGCAAGATTTTCCGCCTTCTTCTGAAAGCGCACTAGCTTGGCTAAAAAAAATTGCAGATGCTCCGCATCAATTAAATTATTCAGGAACATTTGTGTATTATGCCGATGGCCATATTGAAGCTTCGAATGTCATTCATAAAATCGATCAACTTGGAGAGCATGAAAAAATTGAAGTTCTCGATGGAACACCGCGCATAGTCTTTCGCAATAATGATGAAATGAAGTGCTATCTCCCTGATACGAAGAAAATTTATAATGAGAAACGCTGGTTCCGTAAATTCTTTCCCAATCTTCTTCCTCAATCATCTAATAGTGTTAATGACAATTATTACGTAAAAGAACTCAAACGTGAGCGGGTTGCCAGTCATGAGTCTCAAGTTTTATTGCTAATGCCGCGGGATTTATTTCGTTATGGCCAGCAATTCTGGGTTGATACGCAAACGGGATTGCTGCTAAAAGCAGCAGTAGTGAATGGTGACAATATCATTGAGCAATTCGCTTTCGTGCAATTAGATATTAATAATGAAATTCACTCAGATTTGTTGAAGCCTGATCTATCGTTACAGGCTCAAAATTGGCAAGTTATTGATTTGGTTTCATCAGTTCTAAAAGAAGGTGAATTAAAGTGGCAGATTAGGTCACTGCCTTCGGGTTTTAAGAAATTAATCGAAATGCGACGCAATTTGATTGATAAATCCACACTGATTGATCATATTGCGTTATCGGATGGCGTGGCAACAGTTTCTATTTTTATTGAACCCCTTGTTAAGGATGCACCCGCGCCGGTACCCGGTTTTTTTACCAGTCGGGGCGCAATCAACATTTATGTTCGTATCTTGGGTGATAACAAGATAACAGCGGTAGGTGAAGTGCCGTTGAAAACCATAAAGCTAATTGGCGATTCCGTTTTTAAGCAAGAATAATTATTGATTAGTGAATTCACGCCAGATTCGTTGGCATAGTTTGATATTGCGACTGTAATCGTTATAACTTAATATTGAAACAATTCATTAAGATAACGCAATAGGTTTATTATTTAGTCGCTCGTTTTTTCTTCGATATTTTCCCTGGCGATTTCTAAATGTATTTCCTGATTTTAGTAACTATATGAACAACATAATGATTACATATACAAATTTAATGGTTAAGACATCTACAATGCTCAGGCTATTGCTTTTATTGTTAATAGTATCGCCGACAGCATTTGCCCAAATGAATGGACTACCTGATTTTACTGGGTTGGTAGAGAAGCATGGTGCAATGGTAGTTAATATTAGCGCCATACAAGCTCAAGCTTCGCTAAATGGTCAGGTATTTCCGGAAATTCCCGGAATTCCTGAGAATTCACCATTCTATGATTTTTTTAAGAAGCACATGCAGCCATTTTCTATGCCAAGAAGATCTGAACCTAAATCGCTGGGTTCGGGTTTTATCATTAGTTCGGATGGTTATATTTTAACAAATGCACATGTCGTTGAGGCGGCAGATGAAATCACGGTTAAGCTTAATGATAAACGGGAATTTGCCGGTGAAGTGATTGGCACTGATCGTAAAACCGATATTGCGCTAATCAAAATTAATGCAACTGATCTACCTATGGTGACACAAGGAGATCCGGAGAAGCTTAGAGTAGGTGAATGGGTGATTGCAATTGGATCTCCTTTTGGATTTGAACATAGCGTGACGGCAGGTATCGTAAGCGCTAAAGGTCGTTCCTTAGCGCAGGAAAATTATGTGCCATTTATACAAACCGATGTGGCGATAAACCCCGGCAACTCAGGTGGACCCTTGTTCAACATGAAAGGGGAAGTGGTCGGCATCAATTCGCAAATTTACAGTCGAACTGGTGGTTTCATGGGATTGTCATTCGCAATACCGATTAATGTCGCAACTGAAATTGCTGATCAATTAAAAGTGAGTGGTAAAATAAGCCGTGGAAGGATCGGTGTTATGATTCAGGAAGTTACTAAAGAGTTAGCTGATTCCTTTGGGCTAGCGGACAATAAAGGCGCATTAGTTGTATCGGTGGAGAAAGATGGACCTGCTGATCGTGCAGGGATTAAGGCACGAGATATTATTTTAGATTTTGATGGAAAAGAAGTCGCCATATCCGCCGATTTGCCGCGTATAGTGGGTAATACAAAACCTAATTCAGGAGTTTCTGTTAAAGTGTGGCGAGATGGTTCTTTGAAAAATATCAAGATAGAAGTGGGAGAAATACCTTCTGATGATGCTGCTGATAATCGCAAACCTAGGCATGGTAAAAAAACGGAAACTTCAAATCGCCTGGGACTGGCATTGAGCGAAATTACCGCTGAGCAAAAAAAACAGCTAGAAATTGTTAATGGTTTATTGGTGGAAGATGTGCAACCCGGTATTGCTAGCCGCTCAGGGATTCGTAGTGGAGATATTATTCTTGGGTTAAACAGCAAAGATGTAACAAGTGTGCAGCAATTTAATGAGTTACTCAATCAAGTTAAAAGCGGAAAAAATATTGCTTTACTTGTGAAAAGAGGAGATGTTACAACCTTCATTACAATGAAACTGACTGATAATGACTCAAAAAAATAAAGGCATGTCAGTTGCCTTGGAACAAACACCTTCACTGACTTTATTCGGCCGTCAAGATTGTCATCTTTGTCATGATATGATTCTCGCGCTACGGAATCTGCAAAAACAAACATTGTTTGAGCTGATAATTATCGACATTGATACGCAACCTCAATTAGCCGTGCAGTATGGAGAGAAAGTTCCGGTTCTAGTATCAGCCCGCACCA
This sequence comes from Nitrosomonas sp., assembly GCA_008015565.1. GTDB lineage: Bacteria > Pseudomonadota > Gammaproteobacteria > Burkholderiales > Nitrosomonadaceae > Nitrosomonas. The sequence goes on from SSFV01000065.1 coordinate 31,763, forward strand.
ACGAGGAAATTTGTCATTATTTTCTAGACTTAGCTGCTTTAGATGATTATCTGAGCAAATTTCGCTAGAATGCTGCCTTTTTTATTGACTGTCCAATATCTTAAATTGCGATGTGATATAGGCGATTCATCGCTTTTCCACGCACACAAAAGTTAATTATTAATATCGTGATGCAGCATATTCGAAACTTTTCTATTATCGCTCATATAGATCATGGCAAATCTACACTCGCAGACCGGATTATTCACTTGTGTGGTGGTTTGTCTGATCGTGAAATGGAAGAACAAGTGTTGGATTCCATGGAACTGGAACGTGAGAGAGGTATCACTATCAAAGCACAAACCGCTGCGTTGAGCTATAAAGCAAAAAACGGCGAAACTTATCTATTGAACTTAATCGATACGCCCGGCCATGTCGATTTTTCTTATGAAGTTTCCCGCTCTTTGGCTGCTTGTGAAGGAGCGCTTCTCGTGGTTGATGCTTCACAAGGTGTTGAAGCGCAAACTGTAGCTAATTGTTATACCGCAATTGAGCAAGGCGTTGAAGTCATTCCGGTTTTGAACAAAATTGATTTGCCAGCAGCAGATCCGGCGCGCGTTATACAGAATATTGAGGAAGTAATTGGAATCGATGCGCAGAATGCAGTGAAAGTTAGTGCAAAAACTGGTGAAGGTGTGGTGGATGTTCTGGAAGCGTTAATTGCAAGAATTCCCGCTCCAAAAGGGGATCCGAATGCAGCATTAAAAGCATTGATTATTGATTCCTGGTTCGATAATTATGTGGGCGTCGTTATTTTGGTCAGGGTAATCGATGGTACCCTTAAACCGGGCGAGAAGATTTTGTTGATGGCTAGTAAGGCTGTGCAGTTATGTGAACAAGTGGGTGTTTTTGTACCGAAATCGGTTTTTCGTGATTCTCTGAGTGCGGGAGAAGTCGGTTTTATTATTTCCGGTATTAAAGAACTCGATGTTGCAAGAGTCGGCGATACCGTTACGTCGGTAAACCGGCCTGCGGACATGCCTTTGCAGGGTTTTAAAGAAATTAAGCCTCAAGTATTTGCAGGTTTATATCCCGTTGAATCCAATCAATATGATGCATTACGTTCAGCATTAGAGAAATTAAAATTGAACGATTCATCACTGCATTTTGAACCGGAAGTATCTCAAGCATTAGGTTTTGGTTTTCGTTGCGGTTTTCTCGGCCTATTGCATATGGATATTGTACAGGAGCGATTGGAACGTGAATATGATATGGACCTTATTACTACTGCGCCGACGGTGGTTTATCAGGTATTGATGAGGGATGGTGCGGTTGTAGAAATAGAGAATCCGTCGAAAATCCCGGACTTATCGAAAATTGCTGAAATTCGTGAACCCATTATCACTTCCACGATATTAGTCCCAGAAGAATATGTGGGCGCAGTGATTACTTTATGTGTGAACAAACGTGGCAATCAAGTTAATATGCAATATCTGGGTAAGCAAGTCATGCTTACTTATGAGATGCCTCTTAATGAAGTGGTGATGGATTTTTTTGACAAATTGAAATCAACAAGCCGCGGATATGCTTCATTAGATTATGAGTTCAAAGAATTCCGCCCATCAGATCTCGTAAAACTGGATATATTGATTAATGGCGATAAAGTTGATGCATTATCATTGATCGTTCATAGGACTAGCAGTCAATTCCGGGGACGTGAGTTAGTGCAGAAAATGCGTCAATTAATCCCCCGCCAAATGTTCGATATTGCCGTACAGGCAGCGATTGGCGCACATATTATCGCGCGTGAAACTGTTAAGGCGTTACGCAAAAATGTGTTGGCAAAATGTTACGGTGGCGACATAACGCGTAAACGAAAGTTGCTGGAAAAACAAAAAGCAGGTAAAAAGAGGATGAAGCGGGTGGGAAATGTGGAAATCCCGCAAGAAGCATTTCTAGCAATTTTGCAGGTTGATAATAAGTAATGATGAAAAAAAGTAGCTCGTATTTTACAAATAATCGATTGAAGTTTAGTAAATCTTGTGTGGCCCAGGTGTTTTCTGATTTGTTACCGGCAAAGGAATTAATATGAATTTTCCTTTGATTCTCTTTATTCTTCTTGTCATTACAGGCAGCATTTGGTTATTGGATATTATTTTCTGGAAAAAGAATCGTGAACCAGGCGGTAATGAACCTTGGTGGATCGAGTATCCAAAAAGTTTTTTTCCGATTATTTTGATTGTTTTTAGTTTACGATCGTTTGTGATCGAGCCATTTAAAATTCCGTCGGGATCAATGATACCTACGTTGCTAGTAGGCGATTTTATTTTGGTTAATAAATACACATATGGTATTCGGCTTCCGGTTATCAATCAGAAAATACTGGATATTAATGAACCGAAGCGTGGTGATGTGTTGGTGTTCCGCTACCCTGAAGACCCGTCAATTGACTATATTAAACGCATTGTCGGATTACCCGGCGATGTGATCACCTACCATAATAAGCGGTTGATTATTAATGGGGAGCCGGTAAGAACCGAATATGAAGGTGACTACAAATATATAGAATCTGGGTTTGGCTATATTTACTCCGATCGTTTCTCTGAATATTTAACCGACCAGAATCATTCCATCCTGATCAATCAGGATGTCAAAGGAATACAATTTTCGAATGTCAGACAATTTCAGTTCCGGGAAAATTGCAAATACCAAAGTACTGGATTTACCTGCGAAATACCGCCTGGTAATTATTTTACGCTAGGCGATAATCGTGACAGTAGCAGCGATAGCCGTTATTGGGGATTTGTTCCGGAAGAGAACATTGTCGGTAAAGCTTTTATGGTTTGGTGGAATTTTGGTGATTTTAGTCGTATTGGGCTATCAATTAAATGATGCTAATTTCCAATGATGGAGGTATAAGCATGAGATTTAACAAGGCGTTTTACGGACAGAGAGGCATCAGCTTATCAGGTATGCTCATATGGTCTGTGATTTTGATTCTAGTTGCTCTTTTGGGATTTAAAGTTTTACCTGCTTATATCGAATATTCGGCTATTAAGAAAAATCTGACCGCAATAGCAAAGGAAGCAAGTTCTCAGGATTCTGATCTGAATAACATTAGACTGTCGTTTGCTAAGCGGGCTCAGATCGATGGCATAAAGGCGATTAGTGGGCAAGACATTAAAATCAATAGAGAAAAGGGACGTCCGGTGTTAAGTGTGAGTTACTCAACAAAAATACCTTTATTTTCCAGTGTATCCTTACTAATTGATTTTGAAGCTACAAGCGAGTGATACCGGAAAACTATGCTAAAAGAAGCCGGGCAAAGCAATAGTAAATTGTTATTGGATTTATTCTGTAAGCGATTAGGATATTCATTTTCGCAACCTGAATTACTTCGGGAAGCTTTGACACATCGAAGTTACGGAATACCGCATAACGAACGCCTTGAATTTTTAGGCGATGCCGTTTTAAATTGTGCGATCGCTGGGTTGATTTATAAATTTTTCCCCGATTTGCCAGAAGGCTATTTATCCCGGCTTCGGGCTAATTTTGTCAATCAAAAGGCATTGTCAGACATAGCGCTTAAGTTGCAAATGGATAAGTTAATACATTTGGGGGAGGGCGAACTAAGAAATGGCGGTGAACGCCGCCCTTCGATACTTGCGGATGCCCTAGAAGCTATACTCGGTGCTATCTATTTGGATAGTAATTATGCTCAGGCAGAAGAAGTGATTATGGCAATTTTCTTACCACTGATGCAGAGTATTGATCCCAAAACGCAAGGCAAAGATCCCAAAACGCTATTACAAGAGTTTTTGCAAGGTCAAAAAATGGCTTTGCCCGAGTATACCGTAGTAATGACGAGCGGTAAGGCACATAAGCAAAAGTTTAAAGTCGAATGTATTTTATCCACCCTTAATGTCCGCACTGTTGGAGAGGGTACCAGCCGGCGCCGTGCCGAACAAGAAGCTGCTAAGCTGGCCTATGAAGAAATTTGTCCGTACCAATAACCGTATGACTGATAGTAACGACTTAAAATTTTTTTTTTCCTAGAATGACCAATAGTGATGATTTCCGCACAGGATATGTTGCGATCATTGGTCGTCCAAATGTTGGTAAATCAACTTTACTGAATAAGCTCATCCAACAAAAAATCAGTATTACCTCGAAAAAAGCGCAGACTACACGTTTCCGCATTAATGGCATTCTTAACCATCAGCAGACACAATTCATTTTTGTTGATACACCTGGTTTCCAGAAGCAATATAACAATCGCTTGAATACCGCTATGAACCAGGTAGTGACGCAAAGCGTGCAAGATGTCGATGTGATATTGTTTATAATTGAAGCAATGCATTTCGATCTGCGCGATGCAGAGGTACTCAAAATTTTGCCAAAAAATGTAACGGTGATTTTAGTAATCAATAAAATTGACAAGTTAGCTGACAAAAATTCCTTATTGCCATTTTTAAGCAACATGGCGGAAATTTTTAAATTTGCTGCCATGATACCGGTTAGCGCAAGAAACAATGCTCAGTTACCACAACTGCTTGATATAATACGAAATTATCTGCCAATAAATCCGCCTTTGTATGGTAAGGATGACATAACCGATCGGAGCGAACGTTTTATAGTAGGGGAATTTATTCGTGAGAAACTGTTTCGTCTGATCGGTGATGAAATTCCTTATTCAACCAGTGTCGTAGTGGATCAATTTAAACAAGAAGGTCGTTTATACAAAATTTATGCCACGATTTTAGTCGAGAAGCCGAATCAAAAAGCAATTCTTATCGGTAAGAAAGGTGAGAAACTCAAACAAATAGCTAGTGAGGCACGAAAAGACATGGAGTCGTTGCTGGGTGGAAAAGTTTATCTGGAGGTTTGGGTTAAAGTAAAAAGTGGATGGGCTGATGATGAAAGTGTGCTAAGAAATCTAGGTTATGAATGATTTGTTACAAGTTTTCTATAGGCATACGGAGAAAATAAATGCGAATTGAATTGGGTGTTAACATTGATCATGTGGCAACTTTAAGGCAGGCGCGCGGCACCGTATATCCAGATCCAATTCAAGCTGCACTGGTTGCTGAGTCCGCGGGAGCAGATGCTATTACATTACATCTGCGTGAAGACCGGCGTCATATTCAGGATCGCGATGTTGAGATTTTGCGTGACCGGCTAACGACTCGAATGAATCTGGAAAGCGCAATAACAGATGAGATGATTGCCATTGCACTTAAAATAAAACCTCACGATATTTGCTTGGTGCCTGAAAGGCGTGAAGAATTAACTACGGAAGGGGGGCTCGATGTTGTAAGGCACTTTGATCAAGTTTATCGTGCCTGCCAACAATTGAAGGATGCCGGAATACGTGTGTCATTATTCATTAATGCCGATCCACCGCAAATCGAAGCGGCAGCTCGTGCGGGTGCACCTGTGATTGAGATTCACACAGGAAGTTATGCCGATGCAGCTTCACCGGAAGCACAAGAAAAATATTTTTGCGCGGTACAACAAGCGGTTGCACTGGGTATTGATCTTGGTCTGAAAGTAAACGCTGGACATGGCTTGCATTATGAGAATGTGCAGCGCATTGCTGCCATTGCTGATATTTCTGAATTGAATATCGGTCATGCCATTGTTGCCCGGGCTATATTTGTCGGATTGAAGCAGGCGGTGCAGGAAATGAAGCAACTCATGGTAGATGCCCGGGCATGATTTATGGTATCGGTACTGACATCGTGCAATCAGCGCGCATTGCGCAATCGCTGGAGCGCTTCGGCGAGCGGTTTGCGCGGCGTATATTAACCGATAATGAATGGCCGGAATATCATCTAAGTAGTAAGCCAGTGTTGTTTTTGGCCAGCCGCTTTGCCGCTAAAGAAGCACTATCAAAGGCCATTGGTACCGGTTTGCGGCATCCGGTAAATTTGACTTATGTTACGGTTGCGCATGACAATTTGGGTAAACCATTTTTTCAATTTCATCCCGAGCTTAATCGATTGATGCGTGATAAAGGTATCACCCAGCACCATCTGTCGATCAGTGATGAGATCAGTATGGTTTGTGCTTTTGTCGTGCTGGAGAAATAATCATGGCGCTCGGGCCCGTGATGCTGGATATTGCCGGTACACAATTGACGGAAAGCGACATTAAAAGATTGTCTCATCCGCTTACCGGTGGCGTCATTCTTTTTGCAAGAAATTATTCCAACCATCGCCAGTTGACAGAATTGACGCAACAGATTCACGCATTACGTAATCCCCATTTATTGATTGCCGTAGATCATGAAGGTGGGCGTGTTCAGCGCTTCCGCAAAGATTTTACAGAATTACCTGCCATGCGTGAGTTAGGAAAAATCTGGGATAAAAATCCTGCTCATGCGCGTCATCTCGCTAAACAGCTTGGTTTTGTGTTGTCCGCGGAGTTAAATGCTTGCGGTGTCGATTTCAGCTTCACACCGGTTCTGGATCTTGATCATGGACACAGTTGCGTCATTGGTGATCGTGCTTTTCATTGTGATCCTGATGCTGTTTCCGAGCTCGCATATCAATTGATGCTTGGTCTAAGAAAAGGCGGCATGCTGGCCGTAGGTAAACATTTTCCTGGTCATGGATATCTTCAAGCCGATTCACATGTGGAAAAGTCAGTCGATCCACGCCGCTACATTGATATCGAAATGCATGATTTGGTGCCATTTCAGCACATGATTAATCATGGCATAGCTGGTATTATGCCCGCACATGTTATTTACTCTGAAATTGACCCTATACCTGCTGGATTTTCTACCATTTGGCTGCAAAAGATACTTCGCACGGAATTGCAATTCGAAGGATGTATCTTCAGTGACGACTTGAGTATGTACGGTGCCGGATCATATCTGGAATCAATGCTATTGAGAGCGCAAGCAGCACTTGCTGCAGGCTGCGATATGATTTTGGTTTGCAATAATCCAGTTGGCGCGGACGAAATTTTAGCTGAATTAGAGTGGCAAATGACAGCGGTAGGCCTTTCCCGCCTTGCACGCATGCATGCCAGAAACAATTTTGGTTCGCTGACAAAATTACACGAAAATGGCGATTATGTGCAGGCTGTTCGTGAAATTGGCGTGATTGGGTGCGAAAGCGAAGACCTTCCATTGTAGCAGCTCCCTATATCTGCAGCAGAATCAGCAACAGCACTTTGCTTTTTTGCTTTAAAATTACCCCAATTCATTGGTTTTTTCAAAAGGTTTTTTAACATGTCGGAAATATTTGATGTAGCAATCATTGGTGCGGGGCCGGGGGGTTATGTTGCCGCTATTCGCTGTGCACAACTTGGCTTGAATACGGTATGTATTGATGAATGGAAAAATGCTAAGGGTAAGCCAAGTCTCGGTGGGACTTGTTTGAATGTGGGGTGTATTCCATCCAAAGCCTTGTTGGAATCTTCCGAAAAATATTTCCAGCTAAAACATAAATTATCCGCTCACGGCATTACAGCGGAACAGGTATCTGTGGATGTTCCTGTCATGATTGCGCGCAAGGATAAAATTGTAACTACTTTTACAGCCGGCATTACTTCGTTATTCAAAAAGAATAGGGTTAAATCGATGCATGGCAGAGGGACATTATTAAAGCGTGAGGAATCGGCGGATGATTGGCAAATAAAAATTGACGATAACGGCGATACTGAGATTGTACGAGCAAAGCATGTGATTATAGCGACTGGATCCGTGCCGCGTTCGTTACCTTTTGCGCCAATTGATAATAATCTGATATTAGATAATGTGGGCGCCTTGGCGTTAACGGAAGCACCTAAGCGATTGGGAGTTATCGGCGCTGGCGTGATCGGACTTGAAATGGGTAGTGTATGGCGCAGGCTTGGATCTGATGTTGCCATTCTTGAAGCCATGCCCGGCTTTCTCATGGCGGCTGATGAGCAAATCGCTAAAGAAGCCAAGAATATTTTTACCAAAGAACCGGGATTGCAAATTAATACCGGTGTAACGATTAAAGTGGTCGAAGTCACGAACAATGTTGTGACTGTGAGATATAGTGATGCCAATAATCAGGAACAGGTCCTGGAAGTAGACAAATTAATTGTTGCAGTTGGCAGAATACCCAATACCGCAGGGCTAGGGGTCAATGAAAACGGTTTATTGTTAGATGAGCGTGGTTTTGTTGTCGTTGACCAATATTGCCGCTCTAACCTGCACAATGTTTATGCAGTGGGCGATGTTGTGCGAGGCCCAATGCTGGCGCACAAGGCTTCAGAAGAGGGTGTAACCGTCGCTGAAATGATTGCGCAGATCGAGAAAAAGAGTCAGACAAGTCAAAATGAAGCGGTCGATTTTAATATGGTACCCTGGGTTATTTATACTGCACCCGAAATTGCTTGGGTAGGGAAAAATGAGCAAGAATTGAGGGCTGCCGGTATTGCTTATAAAGCGGGGCAATTTCCTTTTATTGCGAACGGCCGTGCGCGTGCAATGGGTGAAACCAGCGGATTCATCAAAGTATTGGCTGACGAAAAAACCGACCGTGTATTGGGTGTGCACATGATCGGTCCACATGTTTCGGAGCTTATTTCAGAAGCAGTCATGGCCATGAAGTTTTCAGCCAGCAGCGAAGATATCGCTTGTATTGTTCATGCCCATCCGTCTTTATCAGAGGTGCTTCACGAAGCTGCTCTTGGAGCGGATAAGCGTGCTTTGCACATTTGAAAATTAAAATTCGCGGCTATCGGGCACCGCTTATCCGGACTTTAAACAATTAGTGTGGCACCTGAATACTAAAAACAATGGCTTTTGTCGGGATCAACGCTGCAAGACCACCGTAAATGATGAATACCAGCTGTTTTATTGACTAGATAATCAGCTCGTAATTGCTTATTTTGCTCTACCGATAATGCAACGGTTTCAGGTATAAAGCGTTCTTGACTCCAGAATCGGATTCTGCAGAATTCGTCCGTGGAACGACACAGTCTGTTTATGGCTGCGCTATAAATTGTCTTATCCGTGTATACGCTATGATCGATGAGTACCATATGAACAAATTTTCCAGATGTACCCATTTCCAGTGAACGAACAAGTTGCCAACCACTACCACCTTCCAATTGTGGCGAGGAATGGCTATCAGACTCGTCGTGACTGTGGTCTTCACCTTCATGTGAAAAAACACTGCATGGAACAGCAAGTATTAAAAATAATAAAGCACTCAATAATAATTTATGCATGAAATCTCCCTGGCAAATGCCAATTCTTATTTATAAACAAATATATTGCTTCCAGATAAATTTATTTTTTTACTGAAAAATTCTTGCAGCGGGGCAGTATACTTGAAATTCGGATTCTGAACATTATTGAAAATTATTTTTGTTAACAATCCAGCCGTATTGGATCAACAAGTAAATTATTAAAGGTATCAATTAAATAGTTTTGGGCTTTCTTGATGGAAGTTAGTTTCTATGGTTTTTTTGAATCAACCAAGTTGTATTTTTAGATTCGGTAACCTGATTGAGAATGCGTCAACAATGTGTGCAGCATAATAATCAACATGATGATTCCATTTTAAGTTCGTTCATATAATTAGTTTTATTCGGAAACGCTAACCCTTTGGGTAATTCTCGTTAGTATCGGGCAGCTGGATTAACGCGCTGCAAAAGAAGTTGCGCCTAAATTGCCATCCAAGCTTTAAAATCTGTAATTATCAAATCAGACGTTAGAATGGTTGATGCGTGGTAAGGCGCTATGCAAGAAAGAGCTAAGCCATAAGATTTTCATAATTTGCAATCGATGCTAATTGCCGGTTAGAACGCATATGCTACCAACCCGGGTTGTTCGGATTCACATAAAAACCCGGAACACTATTTTGATGACGCGCAAGTTGGTTTGTTTGTTGGGTGCAATGCGGGTAATTGTAATTACTTGACTAAAGGTAATACAGCAACTGTCAAATATTCATTTGCAGTACTCATGACATCATTTTTAAGATTGCCGAAAGATTCAGAAATACAACACTCGTTTTGAATTCTTATCGCGATCATAAGAGAATTTGCATTGTAGAAGCGAATCTCATCTTGATACGGGAAGAGCTGAGCTTGTCGTTTAATTTTTTATTCTTATCAAATCATTATCTGCGACTCTAGGATTATTATCCATTGATCCATCATTTATGATTCAGTCTGGTAAATTTTTCTTTATTTGTCTTTAAAGCCGACTGTGTTACTGGCGCTATGTTATGTTGCGGTGCGACATTATGCCGCATTGTCATATGTTTTATTATCTATGAAAATGTCTTTGTCTTTGTTTAAAGTGGTTCTGCCTACCTTACTCCTTAATCATTCCAATCCGATAGGTGATCAAAAAAGATAGCAGTATAGCTTTCTTATTCTTCTCTTACCCGAATAATGATTATTTAAGAGTCTCGTTAACTGGCAGTACTTCAAGTTATTGATAATTATCTTTATTCATAGAAATTTTTGAGCTATCGAGTACGCAAGCAAATAAGAGTTTTTTCTAATTTAAATTATGTTGTAGTCAAGATTATTAGGAGTATTAGTAAGATGAATAGGCGATTAAGTTTTTCGGTTCAGAATTTATTTGTATTGATGGTTCTGGCTGGTGTGTTTACAAATGTAATGGCACATACGGTATTGGAAGTGCCACAAGTTACGGAGCTAAAAAAAATGACCAATAATATTGTTATCGGTCATGGTTGTCAGGGTGAAGCTGTAATTGGAACAAGTGTGGTTTTTCCTGATGGTGAAAGTTCAACCATTACAGTGGGTAATGATCCACATAGCGGTGTTTTAACAGATTTTGTGCAGAATTGGGGGAATTTATTTCAGTTATTACAAAATCGCTCTGTTTTTAGTGAACAGGATGAGAAACTGGATGCGGCTGGCAATGTCGTTGGATTTTGGTCAGGCGGCGGTCGAGGTGTTGCGGCCAATCTCAATGCTTATGTTCCTTTTACTATCAGTGCGGCGATTCTTGAGCCAACATCTTGCGCGACAAGTATAAGGTTTGCGGTTGCAATCGTTGATGTATGCAAAATAACAACCATCGGAGATTTTACTGATGATGCAGTAAGTTTATGGACACCAGCCGTCGGATCGAAATATGATGGAGCGCCAGGCGGCCATGCTTATGATTCGCCGGCTTTCTTTACCATCAACCGCGATATCGAAGCAAATCCATTACCCGAAAATTGCGGCGGAGTCGGAGTAGAAGTGTTTGTGAAACCATCGGCTGCGCAAGTTGATCGCGATATGCCTATTATTTTTAATGGAGCTCAGGTATGGCCACAACCATGATTACTGCTATGAAATCTAAAATTCATTTTCTTAAGTATGTGTTTGTGGCAATTTTGGCGTGCTTTTCTGTAAATAGTAATTTAATGGCAAGTATCACTTACACTGATGAGGCAAGTTTTAGTGCTGCCATAGGTTCTGCAGCAGTTGCCATTGAAAGCTTTGAGTCGTTACCTGCTGAAAATGGTGCTTCTTCGCTCGCATCGCCTGCGGTAGAAGTATCCTGCGATGGTTCTGCTTGGTGTTCGGGTTTTTTTGGCGTATCTGCCATAATGCCAACAGATGGTACGCAAGGCGTGTATTTTGCTACGCCTGATAGTATTACCTTTACTTTTTTGGAGCCAATAACTGCTTTTGCTGTTGATGTTGGGGATCTCGGTACCAGAGGTGCAACCGATTTTAGTGCGGTGCTATCGAATGGTACTACGGCGACTTTTTTTACTGATTACACGGGTACAAGTTTTGGTCAGTCATTTGTGGGGGTAGTCGACAGCGTTGCCTTTTCTTCGATAACTTTTTATGGCACTGTTATGGATGACGGAATTTATTTTGACCGGATGCAGACCGCGCTGGCTGATATACCTCCTGTACCTGAGCCCAATCACTATGTCATGCTCATAACAGGCTTGGGGTTAGTAGGTGTTCTGGCAGCATACCGTAAGCGCAACAAAGTCTCTATTTAATCAATCGGCTTTTCATTGTAAACCCCGTTGTTAACGGGGTTCTAGCATAACCTTTTAAAGATTGGTGCTTAGTTTTAATTGGTGAAAGGGTCTCTTATCAAGCTACATTCAAGCATTTTTACTTAAATTCTCTTACCTAAAATTTGCTGTTATCAAGCACTTCATAAGTTATAATCTTGCGCTTTAATCTAATGATTGACCAAGATAATGTTACAAGGGATCAATTTAGCATGCACTCGCGGAGATCGAGAGCTATTCAAGAATGTTAATTTTTCTCTTGGAGCGGGTGGGTTGATGCAGGTGCGCGGTCCAAACGGCAGTGGAAAAACCAGCTTGTTACGCATGTTATGCGGATTATCGAGTCCCGCAGCCGGTGAAATTCTCTGGTGCGGTGAAGTAATTCGTGATTTAAATGAAGATTATTTTGCCGCCATGACTTATATCGGTCATTTAAGTGGTACTAAGGATGATTTGACAGTAATAGAGAATTTACGAATTGCAAGTGCGCTCTCTGGATATGAAATTAGTGAAGATCAAGCCAGTGAGGCACTTGAAAATCTTGGTTTAGGTGGCAGGGAGCAGCTATTGGTGAAGGTTCTATCTCAAGGCCAGCGACGTCGGGTTGGACTGGCTCGCTTGCTAACGTGCAAAACTTCGTTATGGATTCTTGATGAGCCTCTGGTCGCATTGGACGCGATGGCTGTCAAGTTTATTCAAGAATTATTAGAACATCACTTGCAACAAAATGGTATGGTAGTGATGACAACACATCAAGAAATTGATATTGCGGCTGCATCTATTTTGCAACTTCAATTGGCGTGATAGTTATGTGGATCATTAAACGTGATTTACTGTTAGCTATACGTCGCCAATCCGATGTCCTAACTACCCTGTTTTTTTTCGTCATCGTAGTGAGTCTTTTTCCACTGAGTGTGGGTCCCGAGATGAATATGTTACGTGCAATGGCGCCCGGTGTAGTTTGGGTTGCTGCACTGCTGGCTTCGATGTTGTCTTTAAACAGAATGTTTTCTAATGATTACATAGATGGCACGTTAGAACAAATGTTGCTATCACCCCAATCGTTATCATTATTGGTTCTCGGAAAAGCTTTTGCCCATTGGTTAGTGACAGGTATTCCGCTAGTAATAATGGCACCGATATTAGGAATTCAATACGATTTGCCAGCCGAAGCATTGATAGTGCTAACAATCACTCTGCTGCTGGGAACACCGGTATTAAGCTTAATTGGGGCGATCGGTGCAGCATTGACACTGGGATTACGAGGTGGAAGTGTGCTGGTTTCATTATTAGTATTACCATTATACATTCCAGTGCTTATTTTTGGTGCCGGTGCGGTAGAGGCAAATATGGCAGGAATCGGGTTTGACGCACACCTGTCGCTATTGGGTGCATTCTTATTGGCATCCTTGGCGCTTGCTCCTTGGGCTGCTGCCTCATCTCTACGAGTTTCGCTGGAGTAAGTGAGCGCTTCAAGAGAGGTGTGCCCGTAACTATCTGTATTGTATAAATTAATCTTCAGATGTTTCTTGATATTTAGTATTTATAAATAGAAAGCAATTTTTTTGTGTTTTTAGTATAGAATTGACAAAAAAATAAGTCATTCGGTCTCAAGTATAGAGCTTACATTTAATTAAAAAAATTATAACATTTGATATGACGATCAATTGGTTCAAATATTCTTCTCCTGCAAGTTTTTATTCATTAGCTGGAAAGATGATTCCAGTATTTGCTTTTGCCGCATTAATATCGCTAGTTGCAGGTCTATATGTTGGTTTCTTTGTGGCGCCTACGGATTTTCAACAAGGTGAAGCATATCGGATTATTTTTATTCATGTACCTGCTGCGTGGATGTCAATGTTTCTTTATGTTGTAATGGCTTTCTGGGCGGGTATTGGCTTGGCGTTTAACACGAGACTGTCTTCAATGTTTGCTACTGCAATAGCGCCGACAGGGGCCATGTTTACTTTCATTGCACTTTGGACAGGTGCACTATGGGGAAAGCCGATGTGGGGAACATGGTGGGTATGGGATGCAAGGTTGACTTCCGAATTAATTCTATTATTTCTTTATATAGGGTTTATGTCTTTACAGGCGGCAATTGATGATCCGCGTCGTGCTGATAAAGCAGGTGCGATTATTGCTCTAGTTGGTGTGGTGAATATTCCAATTATTTATTTCTCAGTGCAATGGTGGAATACCTTGCATCAGGGTGCGTCAGTTAGTATTAATCAAGCTCCCTCTATGGCATCGACAATGCTATTAGGCATGTTGATTATGGTGTTTGCAAGCTGGATGTATTCAATTGCAATCATATTAAAACGCGCGCGCGTGATCATAATTGAACGCGAAAGCCATACAGCATGGGTAGCAGAGTTACAGAAAAAGGAATCTATACGATGAATTGGTCGAGTGTATCGGACTTTTTTGCAATGGGTGGCTATGGGCTTTATGTTTGGGGTTCGTATGTGGTGACATTAATTTGTATAGTTGCTGAAATTTGGTTAATTTCAAATCGCCGCCGAACTTTAGAAAAGCAATATAGTCTCATTCGTAACATTAATATAAGAAGAGATAAAAAATGAAACCCCGTCATAAAAAACTTGCATTTATTGTCGCAGGAATTACTGTATTAGGCATTGCTTCAATGCTGGTCCTTAACGCTTTTCAAAGTAACTTGGTTTTTTTCTTTAGTCCATCTCAAGTTGTTGCAAACGAAGCACCGATTGGTAAAAGTTTTAGAATTGGCGGATTAGTTGCAGAAGGTAGCGTTAAACGCGAAGACGGTTCCACTACAGTACATTTTGCTGTAACTGATACAGCGGAAACTATACCAGTTGTGTATACGGGTATACTGCCAGATTTATTTCGTGAAGGTAAGGGTGTTGTCGCGCAAGGAAAAATATCGAATGCTGGTGTTTTTGAAGCTGACGAAGTACTTGCTAAGCACGATGAAAATTACATGCCACCTGAAGCTGCAGAAGCTTTAGAAAGGGCTGCCAAAGCGCAAAAAGCCTCGTTAACGCAGTAATTTTTCCAAGGAAATTAATGGGTTATGAGGAATTCGTTCTTAATTCTGAATAATTTTTAACTTAAAAAATATAATCATGATTCCAGAAATTGGTAATTTTTCTTTAATACTTGCTCTGCTTTTAGCTGTTGTACAAGGAACACTACCCATCATCGGAGCAACTCGTGGCATTCCATCTTGGATTGCACTTGCAAGACCGGTCGTTCAAGGGCAATTTGTATTTGTATTGATAGCCTTCCTATGCTTGGCTTACTCTTTTGTCAGTAGCGATTTTTCAGTTCTGAATGTAGCCAAAAATTCAAATACTGAATTACCGTTTCAGTACAGACTAGCTGCTACTTGGGGCTCACATGAAGGTTCGTTATTGCTATGGGTATTGATGCTCGCAGGTTGGTCTGTGGCTGTCAGTGTTTTCAGTAAACAATTACCGGACGATGTTGTGGCGCGAGTACTCGGAGTGTTAGGGTTTGTCAGTATTGGTTTCTACTTATTCATGCTGATTACTTCCAACCCCTTCGATCGATTATTGCCAGCCGCCGCTGAAGGCAGCGATTTAAATCCGCTCTTGCAGGATGCAGGTATGGTAGTTCATCCTCCAATGCTCTATATGGGATATGTTGGATTTTCAATTGCTTTTGCTTTTGCTATCGCAGCATTAATGAGTGGCAAGCTTGATGCGACTTGGGCGCGTTGGTCCCGCCCTTGGACGATTGTTGCATGGGTGTTTTTGACATTCGGAATTATGCTTGGTAGCTGGTGGGCGTATTATGAATTAGGTTGGGGTGGATGGTGGTTCTGGGATCCTGTCGAAAATGCTTCATTCATGCCTTGGCTGGTGGGTACCGCTTTAGTCCATTCGCTAGCAGTTACTGAGAAACGGGGAAGTTTCAAAAGTTGGACCGTTTTATTAGCTATCTGTGCTTTTGCATTGAGTCTATTGGGCACATTTCTGGTTCGATCAGGTGTGTTAACTTCGGTCCATGCATTTGCCACCGATCCTGCACGCGGTATATTTATTTTGATTTTCTTGGTGGTTGTAATCAGCTTTTCATTAATATTGTTTGCATGGCGTGCGCCCAAAGTTGGTTTGGGTGGTAAGTTTGATTTGATCTCGCGCGAATCTATGTTATTGACCAATAATATACTATTGCTAGTTGCAGCGGCGAGTGTACTGCTGGGAACTTTATATCCGTTGCTTATTGACGCTTTGGGTTTGGGAAAACTCTCAGTAGGTCCTCCTTATTTTGAAGCGGTTTTTGTTCCTGTAATGACTCCAGCAATTTTTCTGATCGGTATTGGCCCTATTTCTCGATGGAAGCAAATGAGTTTGCCAGCACTGGTGGTTCGTTTACGTTGGGCGTTTGCAGTGAGTCTTGTGTCTGCTTTGATTGCACAGTATTTCATGGGTGAATGGAAGCCGATGATCAGTTTTGGTTTGCTACTGGCTTTCTGGATTGTAGTTTGTATAGCTGTTAGTGTGAGACATCGCCTGAACACGAGCGGCGAAGGTAGCATATTCACTAAACTGGCCAGGCAATCGAGAAGCTATTATGGCATGCACCTTGCGCACTTGGGTGTGGCGGTATTTATTATCGGTGTCACATTGGTGAATGGCTATGAAACTGAAAAAGATGTGCGCATGGAAATTGGAAGTCAAGTAACGGTAGGCGGTTATTCATTCCAGTTCAATGGAACCAGTGATGTCGTTGGACCAAATTACAAAGCAGTTCGCGGCGATATTGGGGTTTTCAAAGATAATCAATTCGTACGCAATCTGTATCCGGAAAAACGTACCTACAATGCTTCAGGTATGGCAATGACTGAAGCGGCAATTGACACGGGATTGCTGCGTGATCTTTATGTCGCGTTGGGTGAACCATTAACGAATGGCGCATGGGTAGTACGTGCCTATCATAAGCCATTTGTTGATTGGATTTGGCTTGGATGTATATTGATGGCGGTTGGTGGGATTACCTCTGTGACTGATCGACGCTATCGTTTGAGAATCAGCAAAAAGAAATCAATGCCCTCAGCGGAGGTTGAAGCTCAGCAACCAAAAGAATTACCTGCAGCAGTTTCTGCGTCAGCAGTATCTAATACAGAATTAGCGGCAGAGACGACTAAGGTATGATGCG
Organism: Nitrosomonas sp.; assembly: GCA_008015565.1. Lineage (GTDB taxonomy): Bacteria > Pseudomonadota > Gammaproteobacteria > Burkholderiales > Nitrosomonadaceae > Nitrosomonas. The sequence goes on from SSFV01000065.1 coordinate 48,904, forward strand.
CTATCTGATTCCTCTATTTGCATTTATGGTACTGGCAGCTTTTTTGCTTGTCGGATTGACGTTAAATCCCCGGCAGGTACCTTCGCCGTTGATCGATAAACCAGCGCCAAAATTTCAACTTAATCAATTGCATGAACCAGACAAAATTATGTCATCCGACGACAATCTTGGTAAAGTGTGGATGTTAAATGTATGGGCGTCATGGTGCGTTGCATGCCGTGACGAGCATCCGTTATTGGTGCAGTTGGCGAAGTCGGGGATGGTGCCGATTTATGGCCTCAATTATAAAGATGAACGTAATACTGCACTACAGTGGCTTAAACGTTATGGTGATCCCTATGCCATCAGTATCGTTGATATTGATGGAAAAGTTGGAATCGATTATGGCGTTTACGGCGTACCGGAAACCTATGTCATTGATAAAAAAGGTATCATTAGGCATAAACAAATTGGACCGGTCACAGTGGATTCATTGGAAAAAACTATTATTCCTCTTATCAAAGAATTGCAGCAGCAAGCATAGAATTAAAGTATTTCTATAATAAAGGTTAGCCTTGTCATGATATATCAATTAAATGGCGTAATGAAAGTAACTAAGTCATTGCTTTTGTTACTGTTATTGATGACTTCATTAGCAGGATGGTCAAAAGAAGCTATACCGGTTGCCGAAGATCCTGAGGTAGAAAAAAGAATGCTGGCATTAACGATGGATTTACGTTGCCTGGTTTGTCAAAATGAACCCATATCAGACTCCCGCGCAGAATTTTCAAATGATATTCGCCGTGAAATCCGAG
>SSFV01000029.1 GCA_008015565.1 Nitrosomonas sp.
ATTCGAAACCGTGATGCCGTTGCCGGTGGTATCGGCAATACTGGTGTTGCCGATGACCGTGTTCCAGTCGTCCGCCGCGGCTAGATTGTACATGGTGGCATCGGTAGAGTTGGTGCCGTTTTTGTTGACGATCTGGTTAACCGCGGCCTTGTCGGTGCTGCTCAAGGTGATGGTGAATGAAGTGCCGGAAGTGATTTCGACGTCGCTGGTATCGGTCAGTGCGTAGGTCGAACCGCCTTCGCCGGTGAAAGTCAACAGTGAAGCGTCTATGTCGTTGGTTGCGCCGCTGGCTTTGACCAGGTTCGCGCCGGTGACGGTGAGCGTGCCGCTGCTGGCGTCGTACGTGGCAGAGGTGATCGTGGGTGTTTGCACGTTGCTGACAGTGACGCCGTTGCCGGTGGTGTCGGCGTTGCCGCTTTGCGCCGGATTCCAGTCGGCTGCGGCGGCGATATTATAGGTGGTGCCGCCGACCGAGGATGTGCCGTTCTTGTTCAGCAAACCTTCGACATTGAGCTGATCGGTGGCATTCAACGATACGGTGAATTGCGTGGCGGAATCGAGCTCGACGTTCGACGACGTGAGGGTGTAGGTGGCGCCGCCTTGGCCGGTCAATGTCAGTTTGGAGACATCGATATCGTTGGCTGCACCGATTGTGGCTGTCATGTCGGTGCCGGTGACGACCAGCGAATTGGTACTGGCATTATAGGTGGCCGAGGTGATGGCGGGTGGTACCACCGCAGCGGAAATATCGATATCGTCGGTGGTCAATTCCACCGCGCTGCCGAATACGAAGCGGATTTCGTCGATATTGTTGAAGGCCGAATTGAAACTCAAAGTGCCGCTGTATATCGAGCCGATATTGCTCAACTGAGTGTAGCTGATATTGCCGGTGGAATCGTTGGCGGCCATATTGACCGACTCGGCGGAGACGATCAAGCCGCCGTCGCGGTAACCGGCGACCGTCAAAGTGGTGGATGCGCCGCTCGGGCCGTTATCGAAGTTGAATGAATTCAGTTTGAAATCCGAGCCGTCGGCGGATTTGAAGTAAAAATCAGTCACCGAAGCGCCACTGTAATTGAGCAGAATCGACCGTCCGCCGGATTGATTCAGCAGTACGGTCATGTCGCTATTGTTGACATTAGCGATATCGATCGAACTGCCGGAGCCGAATGTCCATCCGTCGTAATTTGCGGAGGTAACGGATGTATAATTAACGAGCGATCCGCTATCGAAATTGGTAACAGTCATGTTGCACCTCTTATGAAAATGGACGGTTGGGTTTCAACCATCACAAATAAATTGACCTGGTTGTAAAAAATACTTCATTCCGCTTGTAAGTGCCGCGCAACCTTACGGTCCAGCTCAGCTAACCAGGTTGACGGTATTACGGTGAGGATTTGTTGCCGGATCTTTTGAGCGGCTGATTTTTCTTCTTTATTTTCCGATAGCCGGGTTGCAGCCGAAAGCCACAAATAAGCCTTGGCCAGATTATCGGCCGAAAGCTGACCGGAAAGCGGATCTGGTTGTGCCTGATAAAAATGTTTTCCTGCCTGATAATAGGCTGGTATATATTTGAGTGCCGCAGCTTGTTCGAAAAGCTGGCGGATTTGCTCAGTATTATGACTTGCATCGCCTTGTTTCTTCATGATTCCAAGATAATAAAAGGCTTCCGCAGACTGCTTTTGCGCTGCAGCCAGGAACCACTGGTAGGCTTCTTGCATGTTTTGAATGGCAGAACTTCCTTGCAGATGAAATTTTCCCATCCAGATTTGTGCTGAGATTGAACCTTGCAGCGCGGCATCTCGGCATGAATCAAATGCGTTGATAAAATCCTTCGTTATACCGCTGTCAGTCATAATCAAATTGCCGAGATGGCAATACGCATGAAGTTGCCCGGCCTGTGCAGCCATTTGATACCAGTGAGCGGCTTTTACAGAATCAATTGGATGATGAATACCCTGCTCAAAGCAATTTCCGGTCATAAATTGCGCGGTCGGGATATTGCCTTGAGCGGCCTGCTCGAACCACTGGCATGCGGCTACTGGGTTAGCGGCTCGCCCCCAGCCATTTTGATAGAAAAGTCCGATGGTAAATTGTGCCAGTGGATTTTTCTTTTGTTGTGCAGCTAAGTGGTAACTTGCAAATGCTTTTTCATAATTACCCCCAGCTAATGCAGTTTGAGCCTGTTTCAGGTCCATATCGGTATTGGGTTGTGCTGCATGAGTGCCGGTGTACAGCATCATGACAGCACTGATCATCAATATAATTTTTTTCATGATTGCAAAATGTGAATCAGTCCTGGAAATTTATCTTTAATGGAGCAATTGCTCCATTAAACAAAGTAATGATTACGGCCTTGCTGGATAAATCCCATCAGTTGCAATGATGCAATTGACTACTACAAAAGGTTGTAGAATTGAAAAAGGTTGTGAATTTCCGCTATTTCCCACTGTTATAGCCGTAGTTGTCGTCGTCGCAATATTGAGATTGCTTAAAGTAGTTTGAATAGAAGCCTGGTGCATGCTGACATCCGGGGCGGTGGAGGAGGAGTATATTTTCGTCAGAGCGGCGGAAGAGTTGGCTATCGCGTTATTGGCCGCACCCGTGGCATCCGCTGTCACATTAGCAGCTTTGAGTGTAGAAATTGCTTGGGCGCCAGAATCCATGGTTGATGTAGAAGTTGATATGGCTGTTGCAGGATGGCTATGTGCCGGCATGTTATTAATAGACAATGTGATATTTTCATTTCCGCCTGTTTGTCCCATAGAATAGTTGCTGCCTCCCAAGCCTTGTCCTTGATGCACGGGAACCCGGCCACGCATATCCGGTAACTTGAAAGTTTTAATGCCATCGCCTCCATAGGCTGTGCCTAAAAGGGAGAATAGCGCTGCGTTTTGATTAACCGGTAATTCCTGACCATCGCATTTGGCCCATCCAGAAGGGGCATAGTTGAATCCTACAAAGCTGATTTCACCGACAAAAGGCTCAACGCCTGCCGAGACATGGCTTGTAAATGAAGCGCATAGAGCCAATGAAACTGTAAGTCTGGTTAATTGATGCATTTCGTTTATAGACTTCATAATGATTCCCCTTATTAAAATGTCTAGTTCACCCGCGATGCAAGATCGAGAGTAATTAAAGTAATGTTTCAAGGATAAACCCCAGCATGCATCGTAACAGTCTATCTGGATGATCATTTCGTTGTAATGAGCTGTTTTTCTACCCTTTTTCTGCTCACAAACAAGTTTGCGGCAAGTAACAATCAAAAAGATATTTGCTAAGAACAGCCCGGTCGATGGTAAAAAATAAAATTTGTGAAACTCCTTTAAATAAAAAGCAAATTATCGTATCCACCAGTTTGTTTGCTTTAGTCATTCATTGCATGCGATTTACAGAACCTGGCCGATTAGCCAGCAATTAATTTATGTACTTCTTCGCCAAAGCAGTTTGTAGGCTGCATTAACCTCTTAAAATTAAACCGGTTAAGGTATAATGCGCGATTTCTCAATTTTGAATTGTTGGGGGTCTGTATGCCTATTTATGAATATCTTTGCAATTCATGCGGTGCTGAGAAAGAGCATATACAAAAGATCAGCGATGCACCCATTGCAGTCTGTCCTGTTTGCGGCAGTAATAACTATGTCAAGCGCATTTCTGCTGCGGGATTTCAATTAAAGGGCAGTGGCTGGTATGTAACCGACTTTAAGAACAACAAAGCCAAATCAGCTGATAGCAAGCCTACTGCAAAAGAAAAAGCCGAGAGTACGCCGTCTACCGAAACGGCTGCTTCCGCTGCGGATACACCGGCTAAAAAAGAAAATGGCACTGTATCTACGCAATCTTCTGCTGACTGAGCGCAGTTTCGTGGTGCCGCTGTGGTGGTATCAATAAAACAACCTATTACTCAACGAATTGAATTTAAATAATTATGCGTACAAATTACTGTGGCGCCATTAATGCCGGATATCTTGATCAAACCGTTACCTTATTTGGCTGGGTGCACCGGCGTAGAGATCATGGCGGAGTAATATTCATTGACTTGCGTGATCGCGAAGGATTGGTGCAGATTGTGTGCGATCCTGACGATATTGAAACATTTCAAACCGCAGAAAAAATACGCAATGAATTTGTGCTGAAAATTAGCGGCAAGGTGAGGAAACGCCCTGATGGTACCGTCAACACCTCATTATTCAGCGGTGAAATCGAGATTCTCGTTGCAACCATCGAAGTATTGAATCCTTCGCTAACCCCGCCTTTCCTGATGGATGATGACACAATTAGCGAAGCGGTCAGGCTTGAGCATCGTTATTTGGATTTGCGGCGTCCAATGATGCAATCGAATCTCCGCTTGCGTCATAAGGCTGCGATGGCGGCGCGTGTATTTCTTGATCAACATGGATTTTTGGATATTGAAACGCCGATTTTGACCAAGTCTACCCCAGAGGGTGCGCGCGATTATCTGGTACCGTCGCGGGTTAATGCCGGGCATTTTTTTGCTTTGCCGCAATCGCCGCAATTATTCAAGCAATTGCTGATGGTCTCGGGTTTTGACCGTTACTATCAGATTACGCGATGCTTCCGCGATGAAGATTTACGGGCTGACCGGCAACCGGAGTTTACGCAAATCGATATTGAAACGTCGTTTCTGTCAGCGGATGAGATTATGACATTGATGGAGGAAATGATCCGTTGCTTGTTTAAAACCGTGAGCGGTGTGGATTTGCCTGATCCATTCCCTCGACTGACTTATGCTGACGCAATGTTCAAATATGGTTCGGATAAGCCGGATTTGCGTGTTGCGCTGGAATTTACCGAACTGACCGATATCATGAAAGATGTGACTTTCAAGGTATTCCGTGAAGCGGCAGAAAAGCCCGATGGCCGTGTTGCGGCGTTACGCATACCGAAAGGTGGAGAATTGTCTCGGAAAGAAATAGATGACTACACCCAGTTTGTAGGCATATACGGTGCAAAAGGGCTGGCATATATCAAAGTGAATAATTTGGCTGACGGTGTGGAAGGACTGCAATCCCCGATCCTGAAATTCCTGCCGGAAGAAACGATTAAAACCATTCTTGCGCGCACGCAAGCAAACAATGGCGATCTGATCTTTTTCGGGGCGGATAAAGCCAAAATCGTCAACGAATCCTTAGGTGCATTACGCATCAAGATCGGACATCAGCACGGACATGCTCAATCAGGTTGGAAGCCATTATGGGTTGTGGATTTTCCAATGTTTGAATGGGACGAAGAAGAAAACCGCTGGCAAGCTTTACATCACCCGTTTACATCGCCGGCCGACGGACATGAGGATCTGCTGGAAAAGGATCCAGGCAAAGCGTTATCCAAGGCTTACGATATGGTTCTGAATGGTTCGGAAATTGGTGGAGGATCGGTGCGGATTCATCGTCAGGACGTACAATCCAAGGTATTTCGCGCGTTGAATATTTCCGTACAGGAAGCACAGGAGAAGTTTGGGTTTTTGCTGGAAGCATTACAGTATGGTGCTCCGCCTCATGGCGGCATTGCATTTGGCCTGGATCGCATTTTGACCATGATGACTGGCGCGGAATCGATCCGCGATGTAATCGCATTTCCGAAAACGCAACGTGCTCAATGTCTGCTTACGCATGCGCCCAGTGCTGTTGATGAAAAGCAACTTCGAGAATTGAATATTCGTTTGCGGCAGGTTGAATTAAAACCGAATTAGCGGGTATTGGAACGAATACCTCCAATGTACAAAATACCGGTCTCTGTTTTGGTGATTATCCATACCGTTGATTTACAGGTATTGCTACTGGAACGTGCTGATCATCCCGGTTACTGGCAATCGGTGACCGGTAGTCAGAATGCTGGTGAAACGTTGGTTGATACGGCATTGCGCGAAGTTAGCGAAGAAACGGGCTTAAATCCTTCCTGCTTTCAATTGACCGACTGGCACGTTGAAAATCGATATGAAATTTATGAAGAATGGCGCTGGCGCTATGGCCCGGATGTGCAATTCAATACCGAACATGTGTTCGGTTTATGTTTGCCGTCAATTACAGCCATCCGGGTTTCTCCGCGCGAACATTTGAATTTTATTTGGTTGCCGTGGCAGCAGGCAGCAGAAAAGGTTTTTTCACCCAGTAATGCGCAGGCTATTCTTTCTTTACCGGCACACTGGTCCTTCGTTGAGAGCAAAGCTTAATCGGCACCCCCTCCGATAGAGAAGCGCTTCAAATATTTTCTAATAATGGCCCCGGTTTTAATATTGTGTACGTGATAGAGCACAACGTAATTAACAAATCCGTGAATGGCGAGCGCCAATAATAGTCCTTCAAAAATACCTAAGCGATATACGAGTAAAGCGCACACAGTAGCGAGCATCAATTGATATTGACCATAGTGCGCTACATGCAATAACCCCATCATCATTTTCCAGCCAGTGAAAATCATGATTACGGCTAAGGAAAATTTCGGAATATATTCCAAGAATGAGGTATTTAAGACAAAAAATAGGATGACTAAGCCAATAACCAGCACCGAGAATTTGGTGTAGGCACCAGCAAGCTTGTTAGTGGTACTTTTGGCTAGACCGTCAAGATTTGTCATGCCACCAAAAAAGCTCGATCCCATATTGGCGATCCAGATAGCCAATAAGCTATTATTAGTATTGCATTTACGTTGCAATGGGTCGATTTTCTGAATGGCGGCGTTGCTCATGACTTGCTCAATGACGTCGATGGTTGCTAACATGGCGGCAAAGCCAATGACATACAGCCAAGTCAATGCGCTATCGAAATGCGGCAACGGTAACGCTAGTATTAGCGGAGTATCTTCGACATGCAGCATCGGCAGAGTAATGATCTGTGCTAAAGCTATGCCAGCGATCATCAGGAAGAAATACGGAATGGCCGGTTGCGTGGCCTGAAAACGGATAAACAGGTACATGAATGCCGCAAAACCCATTATAGATAGCAGGATAATTTGAATGCGTGCGCTATTCCAGAATGCATCTGTTACCTGGCTATCTGTAATTTCATAAGTCATTGTGAGGAAGTTGAGTGCGATTTTTAGTCCTACACCTGCCAGTAAACCTTCAACCAGGTATTCTGGCACTGCCATGAGTATGTATTTTTGTAGATCGAATTTCCAGATAATGGCTTGCATGAATGCAGTCATAAAAATGACAAATGCCATATTTTCCATGCCAAACTTTGCCACCCCCAGTGCAAGAACAGGTGCCAAACCAGCCGCAACGCCAGGTGCTCCAATATAATTTCCAGGGCGAAACCAGGCATTAACCCAACCGATGAAGCATGCGAATACGACTGTCGCCAATGCCACCTTGATGGGGTAATTCGACATTAGTGCAATCCCTGCCGATAGTGGAATAGCCATCGCACCGGTGATAATTCCGGCTTGTAAATCCCGGACAAAAAATTGCGTCTGGAATGCAGCTGAACCTGTTCCAGAATATGGTTTTTGCTGAGCCATTTAATTCAAGTTAAGTAACAATAAAAAGTTAGACTTCACATGAAGTATTACAAACCTTTCTTCTTTGTCATTCAGCATGCTCCAAAGAGCTTTCATTAATCAATATTTCAGATTCACTCCACTATTCGAAGTGACAATTTCCCAAAAATTTATAACCATTGAACGAGTCATTTTCATTTGGTATTGTGTTAATTACAAACTATCTGGCGATGCAATATTTTGATATAAATCAGAATGTAGTGAGAGAATGAAAGGAATCGCGGGTAATTAAAAATGAGAGAAGATTTCATACATCAGGCGCAATTCTGAATTTTCAGCTTCAAAACGATAATGAGGAAAGAATTGCGCCTGCTTAAAACAATTGGCAGTACTAAGCTATTGGTATGATGCGTAACGATCCATGCCCTAGTACGGATGCAGTGGCTACATTTTGCAGCGTAATGGCTTTGGCAATACGTTGGGTATATTCACTGCTGCCATTGCTGTTGATATCTTTCGCTGCCGTTTCAAAAGCCCATGCATCGACAACGAAAATATCATACTGCGGACCATACTTAGCTCTAATTGCAGCGCGATCGACGGTTGTGCCCGATCTGGTGTTTAAAGCAATACCCAATTCGTTATGTGCGCCAACCAATTCTTCGTAGCCGGCACCACAATCTTGCGCGGTTTGCACGATAGTTGCCCTATCTTCCGCAAAAAATCCAGGCTGATTTAAACGGTTTTTTGCCTGCTGAAGGATTGCTACTTTCTCGACTTCTGTCAGACTGATACCGTATTGGCTGGTTAATGAGGCGATGTCTTGAATATGTTCAGTAATATGCTGATAGATCGTAGGCGCCTTTGAACATGCGCCACAACCGCAAGGACTGTGATCATCACCATGTACCCCTGTATCATGACCCTTTTGCTTCAATGTGTGAATGATACGTGTTGTTAATTGCATCTCATTGATGTCATTAGTGGCTGGCGTGCCGCCTAGATCACTGCCATAAACGATGCTTAATGTTCCTCCAGCTGCGCAAGGTGCGCTTTTTCGCTTGCCATCTTTGTCCGTTCTGCCATCGACACAAATTTCCGGCACTGCGCCATTTGCGGGTATGTTGAACTCTCCAGCAGCAATCGATTGGTACATATCATTTAAAACTTTTTGATCGATATCACTCCGGTTGGCAGGTCCAATGCTGCCTATGCCTAAATTAAAATCACCTAAAGCGTGATACGGAGAATCGCTTGTTTTAGCAGCTTGAGGAGTTGTTGCGTGTTGTTGAGTAGCTGTAGCAGGCGCTGTAGCTTCTGTTTCCTGGCCGCCTGTAAAATGTTTTAACAGATTTTTTAAACTTTCAAACATTTTAATTTCCTTTGTAATAATTGGTCATTTGATCATACGCTTTATCTCATACTTGCCATATTCAAAGTAACTTAAAGAAAGGGCAAACCTCTTAACTCAGCCTTTTGATCCAGTTTATTTGCAATTCATTCTTAAATTAGATTAATTAGCTAAGCGTCAAAATTCTAACACTACTTTTCTTCACAATTGTGAAAAATTCTGCTTTTTTACGGTTTTATCACTGGTTTTTATGTATGAAAACTTGGGTTATGGTTATATTCATTTTTTTAACAGAATAAAAATGAATAGCTGCATCAGCGAAGAGAAACGTCTGGAGGGAATAAGCAGATTTGTCAAACTTATTTCTGACCGAATCAATAGTTATTGCTCTATCGTTTGTCTAACGATAAACTCTTAAATAATATCGTTATATTTTCTTTTTATAACATTCAATATAACTTGCTCAGTGTTTGTGGCGTTGTTTAGTTAATAGCTTTTAAGCAGCCGATAGAAAAGGAGATGTTATGCGATTAGGAATTCTTGATTGCAAGATTAACGAATTGCATGCATTTTTGTTTGCCATACTTACAATATTGGCAAAGGATGTCACTGCTACAGACGAATGGATTTATACGGTTAAATCCGGCGACAATTTGTGGAATGTGACTGAGCGTCATCTCAAAAATACGCGGTATGTGGAACCGCTGCAGAATTTAAATAAGATTCAGAATCCCTATGTCATACCTCCTGGTACTCGATTGCGTATCCCTGTTTCCTGGACAAAACAGTTGGGTGTTGCATCAGCGCAAGTAGTGAATGTGCATGGCAAGGCCATGCTTAAGCGGGATAATCAAGCGGAACTGCCAATCGAACAGGGTATGGAATTGCTAGAAGGTGATGAGATCAGCAGTGAGAATGATACTTTTGTTACGATAGAGTTTGCTGACGGATCACAATTACGCATTCAGGAAAACACCTATCTGCGTTTGAATGATATGCGGATATTTGGGGATTATGGCCTAATTGATACGCTGATCGAATTGCACCAAGGGCGTACTGAAAATTCTGTGCCCAAGGAATCTGATAAGAGTACCCGTTTCCGTATTAGAACACCCTCTGCAATCACTTCGGTACGGGGCACAGATTTTCGCGTGGGGGTCATCAATGGGAAATTGACTACCAGCAGCGAAGTATTGGCAGGTGTGGTAGGTGTGAGTGATAAAAAAACGCGTCTTGACGTAATGGCAGGCTACGGTACAGTCACCGAACAAGGCAAATCACCGGCACGCCCGGTAAAATTATTACCACCCCCAGATTTAACTGAAACAAGACGCTACTATCAAAGCTTGCCATTGATAATCAATCTAAAACCGCTGCCAGGCGCTCAGGCTTATCGTGCGCAAATAGCAGTTGGTCCGGATTTTAAAAATTTATGGTCTGAATTTACCACTGTCAATTTACCTTTTCGTGACGGCGATATTCCCGATGGCGATTATTGGTTGAAAATTCGAGGCATGGATGGTTCTTTCATTGAGGGTCAGGACGCTATTATTTCCTTCTCACTTAATGCCCGACCGGAAGTTCCTTTCATTATCGCGCCGTTGCCAGAAGGGGTGGCAGAACCAGAAAGGCAAGAATTTAAATGGGCGCATCAGTCTGAAGCATCGCATTATGCCATTGTGATTAGCCAGGATTCAGATTTTTCCCGGATGGTTTATTCTAATCCTGAGGTTAGAGAAAACAGCATCGTGTTATCTGAATCGTTGCCGCCCGGTCATTACTTCTGGCGTATTTTTTCGGTTTCGGCCACCGAAGGAGCGGGTCCGATGAGTGACGCGATGCCTTTCCGGGTTCCTTATCCAGCACCGTCACTTGAAGAAACCAAATTGGATGAAAAGGAAATGACTTTTGCATGGCGTGCTGCTACAGAAGGCCAGAGCTTTCATTTTCAATTCTCTCGAGATAGGGAATTTACCGGTATCATTCATGATGAAGTGGCGACTGCTTCAACAATAACCATAACAAAACCATCCAGCGGCACTTATTATTTACGCATGAAAACCATTGAAGCCGATGGTTTTCAGGGACCGTGGGGGGCAATTCAAAACATTGAAGTGCCGATTAGTATATCGCCTTGGTTTATGCTGTTGATGTTATTGCCACTGTTTGTGCTTCTATGATGCCGCCTGGCTTATTAGAACAGCGTAATGGCTTTAACTACCGTATTGTGATTTTGCTGGCAAGCGTTATTGTCATTGCCTATACAGAAATACTCGAACGTTTTGATTTTGTTATATATGACAAGCTATTGATTCTGAGACAGTACCCGTATGATCCTGAAATCGCCATGGTTACTATCGACGATGAAAGTCTCAAAGTTTTGGGGCACTGGCCCTGGTCAAGAAAAATACATGCTGAACTTATCAATCGGTTGGCAACTCTCGGTAACAACTCAGTAGCTCTGGATTTATTGCTTATAGAGCCGCAGCAAACGGATCCCAATGCTGACCGGTCATTGGCTGATGCTATCGCACAGCACGGAAATGTCGTTCTGCCTGTGGCCCCAATATTCGAGGGAAGCCGGGCACTGTTAACGCTTGCCGAACCTTTGCCGAGCCTTGCGCAACATGCTGTATTAGGCCATGCCGATATTGAACTGGATAATGACGGCGTAGCACGGCGTGTGTTTCTTTATGCAGGCATCAATGCTCCTGCCTGGCCAACACTGGCTTTGGCATTAATGGATCCCGCAAGTGCAAGGAAAGCGTATCAATCATGGATGCGTAATCAAGAACCTTCTACGCAAGAAAAATACTGGATAAGGGCAAAGGAAGCACTCATTCCTTACACGGGTTCGCCGGGCAGTTTCCAACGTGTATCTTATGCACAAGTTTTATTTGACGATCAGACGCTTGCAAGTTTAAAAGATAAAAAGATATTGATTGGCATGACAGCGGCTGGTATGGGGGTCCGCTTTGCAACACCGTTATCGCGTTTAAACCGTCAGCCGATGACCGGTATTGAATGGCATGCGCATGTTTTTTCGATGCTAACCAATAACCGCATTATTGATACGGTCTCCACCACCGTTACAGCATTATTATCAGGTTTGTGGATAATCGGCATTTTAATGGCATTGATGTGGACAGAAAAAAATGTATCAATTCCATTGCTTGCGGTTTTATTGATTTCCGGTGTGTCGCTCACAGGTTTGTTACTTCAGTTAGGGCAAGTTTGGATTCCACCCGCAGCTGCTTTAATAGGAACATTATTGCTTTATCCCTTATGGAACTGGCGGCGCATCGATGAATTTTTGCGTTCCTTGTGGCTTACGAAATTACATTCCAGCGCTGCGCTCGAATCGATTGACGATGGTGTGATCATAACCGATGCAAGTAATCATATTCTTTACTTGAACAGGGGGGCAGAAAAAATCCTTTGTACGCAACTAAATCATGTCAAGGGAAGATTTTTGCGCGATGTTATGGAATTTTGCGCCGCAACCGGCGATTTCCCTTTCATACAAACTGAAAGAGATATTTTTAATATCGAGCTTAATCAACCTGAAATGATTGAGTGTGTTCTTAAGACACTTCACGGCAGCGAAAGAACAGTACGCATTACCCGCAATCAATTATACGATGAACATGAAATCCGTTTAGGCTCGGTCATTGCCATGACCGATATTACCGAAAAAGTTGAGCTGACCCGGCAGATTACGCAACATCAAAGTTATGATGCGCTGACAAAACTTCCCAACCGATCCAGGCTGCTAGCTCAATTTGATTCCATGATCAGGACAATTCAGAGTAAGGAGACGATTATTACAATAATTGTTGTCACACTCGATAATTTCAAGAAAATTAATGACGCGATGGGGCATCATGCGGGAGACAAATTGCTTAAATTGGTTTCAACCCGTTTATCGGAAAATATCGGATTTGGTAATATTGTGGCACGCTGGGGCGGCGATGAATTTGTTGTACTGTCAAATCGCCTCGATAAAGAGGATGCTGCACTTAAATTTGTGCAACAAATTCTCGATGCAATTCGTCAGAAATTTGAAATTGATGGCTTGGAAGTGTTCGTATCAGTCAGTATTGGGATGAGTTTTTACCCTCGGGATGGATTTTCAAGCGAAGCGGTTGTGGCAAGAGCCAGTACAGCCATGTATCGCGTCAAGCAAGAAGGTGGTAACGGTTATGGAATATATTCTCCCGAGTCATCCGCGGCTTGGACACGCGATCAACTCGAACTGGAGCAAGAATTGCGCGCTGCAATTAAAAATAGCGAGCTGCAGGTATTATTTCAACCTATTGTCGACGCCCAATCACAGCGTATCACGCACATGGAAGCACTGGTGCGCTGGCCTCATCGCAGACGGGGTTATTTGTCACCAAGTGAGTTTATTCCTTTGGCGGAAGACATCGGACAAATTGATCAACTGGGTAAGGTCGTGTTGAGAGCTTCATGCGTTGCAGCACACCAATTACTGCGGGTGGGATACCCTGTTCAAGTGTCTGTAAATGTCAATCCTCGGCAGTTATTAAACAGGAATTTCTCACAAGTAGTTTCTGAGGTGCTGTCTGAAACTAAATTGTCCGCAGCGTCTCTGATACTTGAAATAACCGAAAACGCTATTGTTAGTGACATGGATCGAGTCAATGAAGTGCTAAAAGAGATTCGTGGCATGGGCATTTTAATTGCGCTCGACGATTTTGGCACAGGGTATTCTTCGTTGTCATTATTGCGTGAATTTCCAATCGATATTTTGAAAATTGACAAATCTTTTGTTCGCACACTGGATCAGAATTGTAATGATCTGAAAATTGTGCAAGCAATTATCGGGTTGGCGAAGAACTTGGATTTAAAAATAATTGCGGAAGGCGTGGAAACGAAGCAACAGGCTAATATATTGTTACAGCATGAGTGTTATTTTCATCAAGGTTATTATTTTAGCAGGCCTATTCCCTATGCAGCATTATTTGAAATGCTTCATGGAAAACTCTGTTTTAACAAGAACGAATTCAAGTAATTGCAGCGATAAATTCAGTCAATACTCGCTATGCTGAGGTTGATAGAGCTTTAACCGGGAGTGCTCATCTTGATTTTTTTGTTTGCGCATCTGCTTCTAAAATTTTGTCACTTGCACTATAAGAGAAAATTATTTATATTCAGCGCCATGCAAAAAACAGACAAAACTTTTTCTAACACTCTTTTTTCAGCATTGATGTATTTGCAGCTGCTGCCATTGCGCCTTGTGCGCTAAATATTTTTCCTCTTTATTCTTTTACCCTATAAAATTCGATAGATAAGCTTTGTAGCAGAAAGCGAATCTTTTCATATTGCAAGTTGTCTTCTGAAACGGAGAAAGTAATGCCAGAACATTTAATTATTTTTGATACGACTTTACGCGATGGTGAACAGAGTCCGGGAGCCTCAATGACAAAAGAGGAAAAAATCCGCATTGCCTGGCAATTGGAACGTATGGGTGTAGATGTGATTGAAGCGGGTTTCCCAGCAGCTTCGAATGGAGATTTTGAAGCGGTCAAAGCCGTTGCTGATTTAGTGAAAGACAGTGTGGTATGCGGGCTTGCGCGTGCCATCGAAGCAGACATCAAGCGAACCGGTGAAGCATTAAAGGGCGCGCAATCAGCGCGTATTCATACTTTTATTGCAACATCACCAATTCATATGAAAAATAAATTGAGGATGTCGCCGGACCAAGTAATCGAACAAGCGGTGAGAGCGGTGAATTGGGCGCGCCAATATACAGATAATGTTGAATTCTCTCCGGAAGATGCGGGCCGTTCTGAAATCGATTTTCTATGCAAAGTACTTGAAGCTGTTATTCATGCTGGTGCAACCACGTTAAATATTCCTGATACGGTTGGCTATACCATGCCAGAACAGTTTGGTAAGCTGATTCATGATTTGCGTGAACGTATCCCCAATTCTGATAAAGCAATTTTCTCGGTTCATTGTCATAACGATTTAGGTTTGGCTGTAGCCAATTCACTGACTGCTGTGATGAATGGCGCACGGCAGGTAGAATGTACCATTAATGGATTAGGTGAAAGAGCAGGGAATGCATCGCTTGAAGAAATTGTGATGGCTGTTCGTACACGTCAGGATTATTTTCCCTGCGATACAAGAATTGATACAACGCATATCGTATCAGCGAGTAAACTGGTTTCTGGTATTACAGGTTTTCCGGTACAACCCAATAAAGCCATAGTCGGAGCCAATGCATTTGCACATGAATCAGGGATACATCAAGATGGTGTATTGAAACATCGTGAAACATACGAAATCATGCGTGCCGAGGATGTGGGCTGGGGGGCAAACAAGTTATTATTGGGCAAGCATTCTGGACGGAATGCATTTCGTACTCGCCTTATGGAGCTGGGTATCGAGTTGGAATCCGAGGAGATGTTGAATAATACTTTTATGCGCTTTAAGGAGCTGGCAGATAAAAAACATGAGATCTTCGATGAAGATCTGCAAGCACTGGTTTCGGATGAAGTGCTCGTGCTGCATGAGTGCTTTCGCTTAATATCGTTGACTGTACATAGCGAAACGGGTGAGATTCCATACGCGCGCGTTGTGATTTCCGATAATGGCAACGAAATGTGCGCTGAATCGCAAGGAAGCGGGCCAGTGGATGCAACCTTCCGGGGAATTGAAATGCTTTTAAAAAGCGGGGCTCAATTACAGTTATTTTCGGTCAATAATATTACGAGCGGAACTGATGCGCAGGGAGAAGTGACTGTCCGGTTACGTAAATCCAATCGTATCGTCAATGGACATGGCGCAGATACCGATATCGTTGTAGCTTCTGCAAAAGCTTATTTAAGCGCTTTGAATAAATTGTGTAGCAAATTAGAACGAGCCCATCCTCAGGTTTAACGTGATTTTGCATTTCTGCCGATGATTATTAAATCAAAATTAATACTATTATTTTTCTGCGCGAGTCTGCTATTGAATATGCGGGTAGAGGCTTTTCAATTTCAAGATACTGCTGGAAAAATTCATAAGCTGGAAGATTATAAAGGGCGCTGGGTGTTGGTTAATTTTTGGGCAACTTGGTGCCCGCCATGTTTGAAAGAAATTCCTGATTTGATTTCGCTTTATGACTCTCATAAAGATAAAATTATGGTGATTGGTGTAGCCATGGATTCAGGTGATCAACAGATAGTCATGGATTTTGTTCAACGAATGTCGATCACGTATCCAACTGTTCTCGGCAACCGGGAGATTGCTGCCCAATTGGATGATATATCTTTATTACCAAGTACTTATTTTTATGATCCTGATGGGAAACCGGCAGCGCGGCAATTGGGTATAATCTCTCGTGAAAATATTGAAAAGTTTATTCGATCCCGGACACTAAATAAAAATTGATTTTTTTCAATGCTTCAAAGAGGTTATTATATGCCGAATTACGTTTTGGTAACTTGAAATTTCTTCTTGTGGCGAGTGTGTAAAGTGTTCTGGTTTCTAACACTCGCTCTACCTTGTCTGCTAGCCTAAAGTTTTTTCATGATAAGTATTATTTCATTAGTATTTAAAATTTTAAATTGAATTAAATTGTTGAAGTCAATAAAAAGAGATTAAAAAATTTTTCTTATTATCCGTTGAGAAATCAATTCTTGACTCAAAAAAAATAGAAAAAGGAACTCGTGATAGTTAGAAAATTATTTAGAGATCTTTAATCGTGTACTTTGTTTTGAATCGAAACTTGCTTAATAAATCTTTACTTGAGTATGAATAATATTCAACAGTTGATTTTGCCAAAAACGATTCCTGCTGGCATTGAGGCTTGGTTGGTTAAATTAGATTTACAGTTGCCTATAGAAAAGGCGGATTTTTTGATATTAAGTGAATCTGAGCGAATACGCGCAATGAGCTTTGAGACTCATGCAGATCAAGTACGTTCGGTCGCAACTCGCGCGGCTGTCCGAAAGCTAGTTGCAAATAAAGTTGCGATACCTCCGAATGAATTGAGATTTGCTAACAATCAATATGGAAAACCTTTTTTTCAAGGAAGCGCTGATATTGATTTTAATGTTGCGCATACTGGCCATTATGCACTCATTGCGATTTCAACTATTGGTCAAGTAGGTGTGGATATTGAGGACTGCAACCGTCAATTGGATGCTTTCGCGTTGACCGAGTATGTTTTTACTGACTTAGAGCGGCAATTGGGGGCATTATCACCTGAAAATTTTTTCAAACACTGGGTAGCTAAGGAGTCTGCATTAAAAGCTGTAGGCATCGGTATATCGGAGCATTTGCAATCGATTTCATTATTACCCGCAGCTAATAATGAAATGGATTTTCGTATCGAGAGCGATTGCCAAGAATGGCAGGATATTAGAGTTTGGTTAATTGAAGTACCTGATTTGTATGTGGCGGCGGTTGCGTTGAAAGCCACTAAGTCTCTTTTTATGGTAGCGTAGTAAGAGCTCATAGAAACTAATCAGATTTACGCTATGTAATGATGAAATCACTTACTTTCCGCGCATCATAAGATGAACAAAAAGTACAAAAAATATCAATATGATTAATCGCAATTTTCACCTGTAATACGCGCCGCGCTGATAAACGAATAGCGCGTATTACATTTGAAATAATATAAAGCGTAACCTCTTAGTAAGAGACAGCCGGCCCCTCAACCCAATGGCAGTCTGATATAAGGCACATGCCACCTAAACTTTTCATTACCGGCCTTAATTCATTAAGAACTCTTTGGGCTTGATCTTCCTTGCATGCAAGAACAACGACAACATTTTCTTGTTCCATTAAAACGTCATCCGGATCGCGTGCGCCTCTTGAACCATAACCTCCGGCATTTTTAATAACAGTGTAACCACGCACTGAACATTTTTCTAACAACTCCATTAGTTGCTCGAGCTGTTCGATACCGATGACAATCTCGAATCGTTTCATGGCAATTGTATTATCCATATCAATTTTCCTTTCTCAATATTAAATTGTTAATTGTAGGCTTGCTGGCAATCTAAAAATTCTCAAACTGCAGTACCATGAAACCAATGAGCCATCTCCCAGTAAATCGGTACGCCAATGAATATATTGAAAGGGAAAGTCACACCTAACGAAGCACCGATAGAGACAGCCGGATCTGCATCCGGAACAGCGATACGCATAGCCGCAGGCGCAGCAATATAGGAGCAGCTTGCATATAAGACGGCCAGTAACATTGTGCCTCCTTCAGACAAACCAAACAACCAGCCCAAGTAAGCGCCGAACATTCCTGCAGTAAGCGGGAACAAAATCCCGAACGCAACAATAAACACACCTTTTGCCATAACCGCTTTTAGGCGCGATGCAGCCAGTAAGCCCATTTCCAGAAGAAAGAAAGCCAATACACCCATAAACAAATCCATGAACATTTTGTCGAGCGGTTCAACCAGTTTAACCAATCCAGCGTAGTAACCAATAATCACACCAACGATCAAAAGATAAAGACTGGTTCCGGTTAAAATCTCATGCATCAATTTACCCCATTGGGTTTTTTCACCGCTAGCACCGGCACGGGCAAGAATAGTACCAGTGACTAATGCCGGTATTTCCATCAAGGCCATAATCAACACCATATAACCTTCGGAATGTTCGCCTTTAGCTTGCAGAAAAGCTACGCCAACCGCGAATGTGACCGCGCTGACCGAGCCATAGTGCGCAGAAATAGCGCCGGCATCAGCTTGGGTGAATTTGCCGATGAATCTCAGTATCGGGTATGCGGTCAATGGGATCAACGCCGCCAGAACAACCATGGACAAAGCAATTGGCAGTACTTCCATAATGTCGTACTTAGCCATTGATACACCGCCTTTAAAACCAATCGCGATCAATAGAAATAGGCTTAAGCTCTTATATAAGGCTTCAGGTATTTTGAGATCGGATTTTATTACACCAGCCAAAACGCCGAATACGAAAAACAGAACAACCGGTTGTAAAGTTGTCATGCCTAAACTCCTTCTTACTTAATTATTATATTTCTTATCCTCGCGCTTCGTATCGTTCTTTTTATCTCTAAAGCCTGGTCATAAAACAATTCTGGTTTTATTGGATTTGAATTATCTTGGCCTAGTTTTTTTTGAAATTATGAAGATTCGTGTGATAAGAGTATTAACAAATATAATAATTAAGTAAGAAGGAG
>SSFV01000021.1 GCA_008015565.1 Nitrosomonas sp.
ATAACGGGTGCGTCTTAGTCCGTGGAATTGCTTGGCTTCAGCGAATAACCCTTCTATCGTCCACTTTCGCAGAATCATCTTGGAGATAAAGGCCCTGGTTTCCTGCCGTGCACGAACCTTATCGATTTCATGCTGATGTGGACTCCGATAGACAAATCGAGCTCCGCTTTTGGCCGATTCCGGTAAGCAATCAGTACGCACGGGACACATGCGGCAGTGTCCGCCCATAATTCGGTATCGTTTAATCAGCCCGTTTGTCAATCAGCGTGCAAAACTATCCAGGGTTGAGTGGAAAACAGCGTTGAAAAGTATCCACTCTGAGATGATAAATTACCGGCATTTTGCCGGAGAAATCTGGAGTGATAGAGATGGATATAATTGCCGAAATCAGAAGGCGACATTTTGTCAGCAAGGAAAGTATCAGTTCGATAGCACGATCGTTAAAGTTATCGCGCATCACAGTCAGGAAGCATTTAAAGACGGAAGCTGAGCCGACATATCGGCGTCGGATTCAACCCTCACCAAAGTTTGGTAAATACAAGGAATTATTAGAGAGCTGGCTTAAAGCTGAGGCACAATTACCCAGGAATCAGCGCCGTACAGCGCAACGGCTATATGATGGCCTGGTTGCCGAGGGTTATACGGGTGCTTACGACAGTGTTCAGCGCTTTGTAAAGCAGTGGAAAGCAGAGAACAAGGATACGCCAACACCTCAGCAAGCATTTGTTCCTTTGGCGTTTAAACCCGGCGAAGTTTGTCAATTTGACTGGAGTCAGGAAGTTGTTGATCTGGGTGGACTAGAGCAAATCGTCAAAGTGGCGCATTTCCGTTTGTGTTACAGCCGAAAAATGTTTGTCGTCGCCTATCTCAGGGAAGCACAGGAAATGCTGATGGATGCGCATAACAAGGCATTTGCGTTCTTTGGTGGCGTGACCTTGCAGATGGTTTATGACAATCCCAAGACGATTGTGGATACGGTTTTAACCGGCAAGGAGAGAAAGTTTAATCGGCGGTTCATGGCGCTGGCAAACCACTATCTGTTTGAACCCGTTGCCTGCACACCGGCAGCCGGATGGGAGAAAGGTCAGATTGAGAATCAGGTCGGTAATGTTAGAGAGTGGCTGTTTACACCGCGAATAAAATTTGAAACCCTGGATGACTTAAACCGCTGGCTGGCGCAACGTTGTCACGAACTGTCAAACAGGAAGCATCCTGATTTTGCACAAACCATCGTGGAATGTTTTCATCAGGAACAATCGTTATTGCGGCAAATTACAACACCATTTGCCGGCTATGTTGAGCATCTGATGAAAGTCTCCAGAACCTGCCTGGTACGTATTGACCGAAATCAGTACAGTGTACCGGTCCAATGGTCTGGGAAAGTGGTTTCGGTCAGAGTATTTGCCGATCATCTTGATATTGTGGCAGAGGGAGAAACGATTGCAACACATCAACGCAGTTTCCTGCGCGATCAGTTGATCTGTAATCCATGGCATTATCTGCCCGTGCTGGAGAAGAAACCCGGCGCTATCCGGCACGGCGCACCATTCCAGAACTGGGAACTGCCGGAGGCAATCCGCCACGTACGTGAGAAACTTCGCAGGCAAGACAAAAATGAGCGCGCTTTTGTTGATCTGTTATTACTGACCCGTGAAGCGGGTCTTGATGCGTTCGAAACAGCCTGTGAACTGGCACTGGAATCCGGCGTTGTCAATGCCAGTGTGTTGCAAAATGCAATTAGACGTTTGATTGAACCGGTTCGTCCTAAGGTACTGAATACCGGCGATACCATGCAATTGACCACTGAACCGCTGGCGGATTTCCAGCGTTACGATCATTTGCTGGGAAGCCGCCATGTCCACTGATCTACTCACTCAACTCAAAGCATTGCATCTTTATGGTATGGCAGAAGCCTGGTCTGAGTTAAGCGCTGAAATGCCGCAACGCAAGCAAGTATCGCCGCAAGCAAGCTGCGTTAAGCCAGCTGATCAGCGCCGAAATGGCCGAACGCCAGCTGTGCAGCCTGAAATACCAGATGAAAGCCGCAAAGTTTCAGATTCACCGCGATCTGGTGAAATTCGACTGGGATGAAACACCACTCTCACGCCAACAGATAGATCAGCTTTCAACGGCCGCTTTTATGGATGATGCGCATAACCTCATCCTGGTCGGCGGCACCGGCTCCGGTAAAACCCATTTGGCCACAGCATTGGGCGTTGCCGCTATTCATCATGGCAAACGCATTCGATTCTACAACGCTGTGGATTTGGTTAACCTACTGGAACAGGAAAAACAGTTGAATAAAACCGGAAACCTGGCCAGAAGACTCATTCAGGTAGACGCTGTCATCCTCGATGAACTGGGTTATCTGCCTTTCCCGGAATCAGGTGGCGCCTTACTGTTTCACTTGATCAGCCAGCTGTATGAGCGTACTTCACTCATTGTAACCACCAACTTGAAATTCAGTGAATGGGTGCAGGTTTTTGGTGATGCGAAAATGACCACCGCACTGCTAGACCGCATTACACATCATTGCGACATCCTGGAAACCGGTAATGATTCATGCCGTTTCAAGCATCGTAAGAAATCTATAAAAACCGATTAACCAACTATACCAGGTGGAAACTTTTCGACGCCGATACCTGGAAAGTTTTCAATGCCGATTGACATCCTGACCGATCGCGGTACCGAATATTGCAGTAAGCCGGAGTACCGGCTCTATCTGGCACTGAACGACATTGAGCATTCCAGAACGAAAGCCGATCATCCACAAACAAATGGCATCTGCGAACGTTTCCACAAAAACATCTTGCAGGAATTCTATCAGGTAGCATTCAAACGTGACATTTATCAATCCATTGAAGAGTTACAGCACGATCTGGATGGCAAATTACAATAGTGAGCGTACCCACCAAGGAAAAATATGTTGTGGGCATACAACGATGCAAACTTTAATCGACGCAAAGGGGGGGACGGTAAAATTAGCGCATTGAATAACTGAATTTGATCAAATAGACACATCGTCAAATCGGACTGAGACTACAACACTTCAGATCAAGTCGCGACTACTACAAATAACATCAACCATTCATTGCGCTTTAATGCTGAAAATTTATTTGATACAAAACTGGGCAATGCTATTTGTTGCTTACATGTCTTGAACTTACATACACCATGAAGGTATTATGATCACGAAATACAGGTAATTTTTATAGCGTCCTAACATTTTCGCTTAACATTTCATCAACGACCTTACGAGCAAGGCCAATTGTTCCATTCCAAGAAGTAACCTCAGGGTAAACTTGAGCGGTAGTGGCTAAATATAATTTCCCAGATAGTAAAATTGTAGGTGGCTTGCGCTGGAGGTAACCTGTTGTGTAAAGCGGCTCGACATATGGTGCACGGAAAATGAATCGATCGATCACATCTTCATCATTAAAGTCCGGGAAAAGCCTTTTCAATCCATCTGTGTAGGTCTGCAAAATTTCATCATCTTTTTGGTGAAAAAGTGAATCCGTTCGATGAACATAATTCATCACATATATCATGTGTGCGCCCGCAGTATCAGTTTTATTAAGTAAATTGGTGCTTTCTACAATACCTTGAAATAGGATTTCTTCATCTATAGCTGCCACCCAATAGTGCTTTGTTAAACTACGGCGCAACATAAAAACAGCATTTATCACCCCCTGCATATCAATTTCAGCATCAACTTGAGCGGCAGTTTTAGCTAATTGACCATTTGCCATTGATTTATGTAAAAAAGAAATGGGAGCTGTAACAACGACGCGATCATATAGCTGGAATTTATCATATGTATTATAAACAGCGAGCTGCCCATTTTCTGCAAGATCAAGCTTCTTTATGAGTGCATTAAGTCTGACTGTTCCTCCATTTTCTTCAATTGCCTTAACCAGAGTCTCTATAATCCGCCGATACCCTCCATGAATGTAACCTTTACATTCTCGTTTACCACCCTTTTCGCGATTAAAGCGTGTCCAAAACCATAATGCGGGTACTTTATGATAACGATCACCAAATTTAGCCTGCAACATCGGTTTCCAAAAAGTTTCAAAAGCACGCTTTCCTGATAACTTACTCAACCATTCGACGCAAGTAACGTTATCCAGTCCATTTGGTGAGCAAATACGTCCCCACAATCCAGTTAAACCAACACGTATCCTATCAACTAGAGATAAAGGACCAAATTTCAATAATTCAAAAGGAGTATTCAGTCCATATAACTTACTGTTTTGCATGAAACCAAAACTGGTCTCTTTCCAGTAAACTTCATTTATTAACCCTAACTCATCTAATACCTTCAAAAGGTAAAGATCACTTGGCAGCATACAATGGTAAAAACGCTCAAGATATACGCTTCGATACTGAAAAAATGTACCTAACCCACCGGGTTGATCAGAAGCTTCGTAAACAGTGACTCGCGCACCTGCTTTGGCAAGCCAATAAGATACCACCAAGCCTCCGATTCCACCTCCGACGACTGCTACATTCCATGCCGAAGCAACGGAATTAATATTATTAGAAGCAGAAACGTCAATATTAACGCTGAAGGTTGTAGAATTATTCATGTTTAGATGTCACTCTCCATGCCATTGGCAAAAAACCGCGTGTTAATGTAATAACGTAACGCCACATCGTACGGAGAATACGCATTTTGCTGGCTCCCTCTTTGAGATCATAACGAAGTACGAGTGGCACCTCTGAAGCTCGAGCACGCAAAGTTCGTAAGTTCAACAATAATTCGAACATACAAGAGAAACCATTTTCTCGTATAAAATTATCACCAAAAGTTTTAATCAAATTACGGAGTGCTTCGGCCCGGTAGGCGCGGAACCCACAGGTGTAGTCACGTATCCCAGGATAACGCACTAGAGTACGAATACCGGCACTCGAAAGGTGACTCAAGAATACACGAAATGGTGGTACACCAATTTCTTGTGCGCCTGGCTGAAACCGGGAAGCGATAACAACATCGAAACCTTCGTTTATTCGTTCTACCATAGTTCTTATTAATTCTGGATCCTGTGAATTATCGGCATCTAAAGTGATTACCACATCGCTGCTATGTGCAGCCTTTCTGAGACCAGTACGCATCGCTGCACCAAGCCCCATATTTTGAGGGTGTTGAATTAATTCTATCGGCATATGCGTTGCTGCTTCACGAACAATTTGTGCCGTTTGATCAACAGAACCGTCATCTACTACTAGAATTTGGTAATTAGCAGACCACTGTTCCAGAGCTTTCTGAATACGATGCAATAAAACAGGGAGATCCTTTTCTTCATTATACACAGGTCACATCACTATAATTTTTTTATCTGGCATTTTTTCTCCTTCCCTAATAGTAGCACTAGCCATATCATCAACTACCAGGATTGATTTCTAGTAGATTTTTTCGAGTGGCCACAATTGCAGCATGCTCACCTACTGTTCGAATATAGAATAGACGTGCAAAATTATTTAAGCATTTATTGATTAACGCAATTTTTTGCTCTCCCGTCATTTTCATTGATGGGAAGAATTTCAATCGAGGTACATCTTCGCCACCAAGAAAATCAAGTGGGTGCAGTAATATCGAAGGTTCTACTTTGAACAACCGACATATCCATAACGCTGAATTAAAGTAAGCTTGTGCTAAGGCTGTAGAGAATCCAGCTAGATACATCACATAACTTAAATGAATTGGGACACGAAAACCTGGAAAGGTTGTTACCGGCATTTCCAATAAGGAAACGCCATCAAAACGCCAATAATAGGGTTTCAGTGGTCTAAATCCATCTTTCCAGCTTCCGAACAAACGATTAAGGCGTTCTCGCTGCTCAGAATCGAATTGACCGGTCGCAAAATAATATGCACGTGCAATTGGACCAATAAAGCTTGGTAGTGAACTAGCATCGTAAGTATAGCCTCGCCGGGCAAGTACACGTAACAACGTTGATGACTGGCTGTAACCAGGACCTCGAAAGCCAGTCGGCTTTTGACCTGTAGCTGTTTCAATATAGCATTCAGCTTGCACCAACTCTTGTTCAAGGTCGTGCTCGGAGAATAAATGCAACCACGGCTCATGGCGCAAGGAATGATTTCCTATCTCATGTCCAGCACTTGCAATTTGTGCTAATGCCTTTTGATTATATTCAAGTGCTGCATCCTGACCCACCACAAATACTGTAATGGTTAACTTGTGATCGGCGAGTACCTGAAGTATACGCGGAACTACAACATCAAGATACGAAGGATAGGATTCCCATATCGGATCTCCGTGCGTTTTCAGATAAGCCCATTCATTATCTAAATCTAATGACAAGCTTGCGATTGGCTTATTGCTCTGAGTAGGAGGCTGTATCTTATCTATCATGCACTTTCCTCATTCAATGCAAAAAAATTTATAATGGCCGATGCAATTTTCTCTCCTGCATCACCTTTACCAAATGGATTTTCTACTTTATTGACTGTTTCAAACCAAGTTTTATCAGTTAGTGTGGCCTCAAGCATTTCCTCAAGATGCTCTCCAGAATGACCAACCAAGCGGCCTACCCCACAATCCAGGACTTCCGGGCGCTCTGTCGTATCACGTAAAATTAATAAAGGTTTGCCTAACGAAGGCGCTTCTTCTTGTATTCCTCCTGAATCAGAAACAATTATCCATGCTTTTGAAAGTAAATGTAAAAAATCTATATAATCAAGTGGTTCTATACAATGAATCCGTTCTAAGCCTGTAAATTCCGTATCGACTACTTTGCGCACAGAAGGATTAGGGTGCACTGGAAAAATTAACTCGATATCTTTATGGCGTTCTACAAAACGGCGAAGTGCCTTTAGATGTGAAGTCATGACCTGACCAAAGTTTTCTCGGCGGTGCGTTGTAAGAACAATTAGACGTTTATTTGAAATGCTATCAAGCAACTTAGAAAGTGGTGAGGAAGCTGAAGAATGAGCAAGAATATGCTGTAATGTATCTATTACTGGATTTCCTGTCAGTACGATACTTTTTTTCTGGATACCTTCGGCAAGCAAAATTTCGACATTTTTAGAAGTCGCAGCAAAGTGAAGATCTGCCAATTGCGTTATAAGGCGGCGATTCATTTCTTCTGGAAATGGACTATGTCGGTTACCCGTTCTCAAGCCTGCCTCAACATGCGCTATGGGTATACGTGTATAAAAAGCGGCTAACGCTCCAGCGGTTGCTGTAGTTGTATCACCTTGCACTAAGATTAAATCGGGACGCTCAACTACGAATAATCTTTCTAGCGCTTCAACAACCCTCACCAGGACTCCACTTGGCGTTTGTCCTGGCGTCATAACAGCTAAATCATGGTCAATGTTAATTCCGAATTCATGTATGAACGGTCTCAACAAATCCGTATGCTGAGAGGATGAAACAGTAATGCTCCGTAAAACATCACTTTGTCTTCCGATTGCCCAAATAACAGGAGCAAGCTTAATGATCTCAGGTCGCGTTCCAAATAATGTAAGAATTGTTTTAATTCTAACTGATGAAGTTGTCACAGCTAACACCTCTTCTTGAAAAAATATTATTGTGCTGCCGGCGTTACGCTAATTCCTCCAGATCGAAACCAGCATATTGCTCCAATAACCATATAAGGTATATTTACGCAGCACGTGTATATTACCGACGCTGCAAAAGGAATCTGTGTTTCGTTTAACGAAAAGGAAAATCCGAGCGTAAAGGCCAATTGTATAGTCCCCAACTGTGCTGGAGAAGATGGCAAAGTAAGTCCAATCACCATTAAAATCCATACCGTAATCACCATCGAGAATGTCGCTTCGTATCCAACTGCAATCGCGCTTAACCAAATTGCGCCGATGATAAATCCCCATTGTAATAGCGATAATAAGAAAGTATTAATCAAAGTTGATGCGCTCCCAAGTGCAGAAAAACCTACAAGACTGCGCTTAAGCTGCGCAATGATAATTTCTGAAAATTTTTCTGGTAAAAAGCGAACTATCAACATTGCGAAATGCCTTCGAGTTTTTGATGGAAAAAATAGCGATAATATTATTATTAAGCCTGCGATGACCATGAATAAGGCAACAAATCCGGCGGCGGTTACATATTCTGGAAGCTCCGGACTAATAATTAAAAGAATTCCAAATAATGTCACGACTACCATAAAGTCAAAAACCCTTTCTAATCCAATCGAGGCGAGAATGGCACTTGATGCAATTCGCGATTTGCGTCCAACCAAAGCGGATCGAAGTACTTCCCCTGAGTGCGCAATCATAAGATTAGCAGCGGTACCTATATAAGCCGCGGAATGTAGCAGTGGCATCTTAACCGGCGCTACCGGTCCAAGAATTACCGACCAGCGCCAAGCTTTAATCAGCATAAAAAGCAAGCTTGCTACAACAGTCATGAGAGCGGGCAATAGCTTGATAGTGGCTAGGCTATCGAATACAGAATCGATATCAATACCCCGTAGTGAGAGCCATAAAAAGATTAGCCCTATAACAATACCAATAATTGTCCATTTAAATTGATTTCTTATCGTCATGGGGGTATTTTCAAATCATTATTGAGATATCAGTGATTTTAACAAGAAAATTTGATCTGTTATTTCAGTCATTTGTCCTTTAAATGGCAAAAGTAATTTTGCAATTTAAATATAAAAACCCAATTTTCTGGCAAAATCATTTAAACAAGTAATCATATTTACGGCACATCATTTGGAAACTGGATGATTTTAAATAAATAATATATCTAACAATAAATAATAATTTATTATTGTGCTGTATTTGTTGATAGAAATCACATTTAGAATTAAATAACTTAAACGTTCTTATTCTCTTTCAAGATTTGGGAGCGGAATGCACGACAAGCAATATCGACTTAAGGGATCTCCGTTATAAATTGTGATTCTAAGTGTAGCGAGATATATGTATTAAAACCTTTACAAAGTTTTTTCTTTCTTGGCAGCTACAGATTACAAGTGCTCTAAGTTCTTTCTAACCAATTAATTATTTTAGCTTCATAAATCAGGCTTAATGACGACCAGTAACACGACAGCAAATAAAATCAGGACGGGTAACTCATTAAACCAACGATAAAATATATGTCCATAACGATTGCTGTCAGTTTTAAACGCAGCAACAAATTTTCCACAGTAATAATGATAAAAGATCAACCCTACAACCAACACCAGCTTTGCATAAAGCCAATCGCCTGAGTATCCATAACCCAGCCAAAGCCATGTTCCAAAAAAAATGGTTAATGCTGCGCCTGGTGTCATAATGCCGTAATAAAGCTTGCGTTCCATGATTTTAAAACGCTCTTTACCTGGAATGTCTTCGCACATGGCATGATAAACAAATAAGCGTGGCAGATAGAATAATCCTGCGAACCAAGTAACCATGAAAATAATATGAAATGATTTTATCCAAAGCATGGCATATTGCATATTAATAATAGACGACATAAATTGCTATGATATTACAATAGCAATTTTAACATTTTCCCTAAGTCGCGGGCGTAAATAGTATAAATCAACAATTCTTTAACAATCATAATAATGTAATGACTATAAAAAAACATTATCAAAACTTAGTTCAGAGATTGGAAGAAATTGCTCGTTTAAATGGCATTATGGATACGCTCGGATGGGATCAGGAAGTGATGATGCCGATCGGAGCAAGCGAAACGCGATCTAAGCAAATTGCTGCTTTGGCAGGTGTAATTCACGAGCGCGCAACCGATCCGGTATTAGGAGACTGTTTAAGTGCACTCAAAGATGAAATTTCAGATGAGCTTGGCGAAATAGAGCGCTGTAATATTCGCGAAGCTCAACGCAGTTATGAACTGGAAACCAGGATTCCCAAAAGATTGGTGCAGGAATTGGCAGAACTAAGTTCGCGTGGTCAAGGTATTTGGGTGACAGCACGCCAAGAAAATAATTTCGCCGATTTTGCGCCGGTAATTAAACGTTTTTTGAAGTTAAAGACCGAATGGGCACAGTACGTATCACCGGATTTTCTGCGATACGATGCGAATATTGATCTGTTTGAACGTGGGATGACAATGGCAACGATCACGCCAATTTTCGAGCGTTTAAAAGATGAATTGATTCCAATGATTCATATCATTCAACATCATGCTCATCAACCTGATACCTCGTTTTTGCAAGGTCATTTTGCATTGAACAAACAAGAGGCGCTGGCGAAAAAAATAAGCCGGGATATGGGTTTTAATTTCGAACAAGGACGCATTGATGTTTCGGTGCATCCGTTTTGTGGGGGTAGTCACCCGACTGACGTACGTATTACCACACGTTATAAAACGAGTAATTTTGTCGAATCGCTGTATTCGGTAATTCACGAAACCGGCCATGCGCTCTATGAGCAGGGACGTCCGTATGAGATGGGTGATGTACCCGCTTCGGAATCGTTAACAATGGGACTTCACGAATCGCAATCACTGTTTTGGGAGCGCATGATTGCACAAGGCAAGCCATTTTGTTTCCACTATTTTGAAACAATTCGTGCAATATTTCCTGATAGCTTTAGATCTGTTAGTGCAGATTTATTTTATCGTGCAATCAACGTTTGCAAGCCTGATTTTATTCGCGTGGAGGCGGATGAAATCACTTATCCGTTGCATATTATTTTACGCTACGAAATTGAGAAAGGTTTGTTTGAAAATTCGCTGCAAGTTGATGATTTACCTCAGATATGGAATGAATTGATGAAGGAATACTTGGGGATTCAACCACCCAGCGATACGCTGGGGGTATTACAAGATTCTCACTGGAGTGGTGGAGCCTTTGGGTACTTCCCATCCTACACTTTGGGAGCAATGTACGCTTGCCAATTTTATAATACATTGCTGAGAGAACAGCCAAATACCGAGAAAAATATTGCAAAAGGGAATTTTGCGCCAATTAAGGCTTGGTTAAATGAGAAGATTCATAGTCAGGGTAGGCTCTACTCGACCGAAGAACTTGTCTGGCGCGTTACCGGCGAAATGCTGACCCCGAATTACTTTATTGATTATCTTAAGAATAAATATAGCCAAATTTATGGCGTGAAATTTTCTTGACTTGATTCTTTAAACTTGCATGCGCCCTTGGTTGTTCTCCAGCCATTTTTTTACACGGTTAGCATCGCCGATGCGGGTATTTTTACCCCAGGAGTTTAGTAGAACAATGACAACCGGTTGTCCTGAAATATTAGCTTGCATCACTAAACAACGTCCGGCTTCATTGAGATAACCTGTTTTGGAAACATTGATAGTACAATTTTGATTATATACCAAACTATTGGAGTTAACGTATTGTAACTTAACGCGCTTATTATCAGGTGATACTGAATGCTTTGAGGTGGTCGAGAATTCACGAATGGCCGCATAATGATTGGATGCTTTTACCAATTTTGCTAAATCCCGCGCGGTAGCGACATTGCCGCGATTCAAACCGGTAGCGTCGACAAAACGGCTGTTCAACATGCCAAGTTTCTTGGCTTTAAGATTCATGGCGCTTACAAATGCTTTTGTGCCACCCGGATAACTACGGCCAAGCGCAGCAGCAGCACGATTTTCAGAAGACATTAACGCTAATCTCAATAACTCATGGCGTGGATAGCTGCTACCAACAGGCAATCGAGAGGAGGTATATTTTAACTTGTCGACATCGGCATGGTTAATGATTATTCGTTCATTGGCGGGCAGACGCGCATCAAGAACAACCATTGCTGTCATCAACTTGGTAATGGAAGCGATGGGCATTACTTTATCGGCATTCTTATCATAGATGATGCGGTCATTATGGGCGTTGAAGACTATTGCGGCTTGGGCTTTGATTTCAGGGTTGTTTTTAGCAAAGAGGCTTTCAGAATAAAAAAATATGAGGCAAAGTATCAGCATTATTTGTTTCATACTTTCTTACTCCGATGATAAATAATTCGTGTTGGGGTCAATTTTGAATATGCAAAAATTTAACCAATAATCATTTCAGTATAGTAAATAAGAATCCCAGGAAACTGCGATATAATTACGATTTTATGAATAATCTTACTATAAATTTACATTGATTTTAATAAGATTTAGTAATGGTAAGTTATTTATTTATAACAAGTTATAAATAACTCATAAGAAGTTTCATTAATAGATATATTGTAACCATCTGATAGAAATGAATTTTATATGCTTCAGTGGTTTTCTTGATCCGGCTTGCACAATTCCCCATGCAAAAAGTAGCTCCACCATTATTACGTTTCATACGCTTCATTCGCTTACTTTCTCATGTTGTTTCAGGATTACTGCAATCCATTGTTTATCCACACGTACCATTACATATCCAAAAGAAACTGATGCAGAATTGGGCAACTAGTTTGCTAACTATCCTTAACATTAAATTGCAATGTCACGGCAAGTTGCCTGGTATAGAGATTCCGCGTGCATTACTTGCTGCCAATCATGTGTCTTGGTTGGATGTTTGTGTATTAATGGCGGCTTGTCCAACTCGCTTTGTCGCTAAAACAGAAATCAGCCATTGGCCAATATTGGGTCTGCTTTGCAGAAATGTAGGCACCTTATTTATTGAACGGTCAAAACGAAGCGATACCATGCGTATCAATCAACAAATCAGTGATGTTTTGGAGGTAAGTGAGCGAGTTACCGTATTTCCGGAAGGAACCACGACAAATGGCAAGCAGTTGAATCACTTTCATGCATCCTTGTTGCAATCTGCAATTACTGCAGATGCATTGTTGTATCCAGTTGCAATTTGCTATCGTACTGCCGCGGGCAGCATTTGTGAAGAAGCGGCGTATGTTGATTCCTCATTGATTGTATCGCTGCAAGCAATACTGCGCCAAACCTGTATTACTTCAGACGTGACTTTTATTGAACCGATTCAATGCGGCATGAAAAACCGTAGGGAACTTGCACGATTAGCGGAAAAAGAAATTGCACATACGTTGTTGTTGCCTATTTCTCACAAGCAAACTGAAAAACCTTCCGATCTTCCAATCGGATAGCGGTTAACTGTCTTCCCCATACACATCCAGTATCTAACGCAATCAAATTGCAGGTAAGATGCAATCCTAATGCCGACCAATGACCGCAAATAATGGTATGAGTTTTGCTGGCTCTCTGAGGATGGCTGAACCATGGCAGAAAACCAGAGGGAATAGATTGTAGATCAGCTTTGAATTCGAAATTCATCCGTCCTTCGAGCGTGCATGCACGCATCCGTGTCATGGCGTTTATAATAACTCGTAAACGAGCATAACCGGTCCATCCGTCCTGCCAATAATCAGGTTCATTGCCATACATATGCGCAAGAAATTCAACAGCATTATCGTGACACAATGCGCTTTCAACTTCGTAAGCCAATTGCTGCGCCTGTGTGATCGACCAGCATGGCAATAAGCCAGCATGTACCATGGCATATTCATCTTCGGTATGGAATAATTTCTGGTGCCGCAACCAATTCAACAGTTCACTTCGATCAGGCGCGCCCAGAATGGATTGAAGTGTATCGCTGTGGCGGCTTTTTGATATCCCTGCCGCAACTGCTAATAAATGCAGATCATGATTACCCAATACCATGATTACCGAATCGCCCGCCTGCTTAATATGCCGCAATAATGATAACGAATCTGGGCCGCGATTAACGATATCACCAACCAGCCACAATTTATCATGAGCCGGGTTAAACTGAATGATATCGAGTAATTGCTGAAATGCCGTGTAGCAACCTTGAAGATCGCCGATTGCATAAGTTGCCATAGTAAACGACGCTAGACGAATGACCGTAGCTTGACTCTTAACGTAAACCAAGCACGTCTTGCATATCAAAAAGACCGTTCGGTTTATCTGCTAAAAAACGTACCGCACGTAGTGCTCCCATCGCAAATGTCATGCGGCTGCTGGCCTTATGCGAAATTTCTACACGCTCACCAATGCCCGCAAACATCGCTGTATGATCTCCAACGATATCACCCGCACGAATCGTTGCAAATCCAATGGTGCCGGGCTTACGTTCACCGGTGATGCCTTCCCGGCCATAGACCGCGACGCTGCTCAAATCTTTATTCATTGTATCTGCAATGACTTCACCCATTCGCAGCGCGGTACCGGAGGGCGCATCAATTTTGTGCCGATGGTGAGCTTCGAGGATTTCAATGTCGTATCCTTCATTAAGTACTTTTGCAGCAATTTCCAGCAGTTTGAAAGTTACATTAACGCCGACACTCATATTAGGAGCAAATACAATGGCGATATCGTTTGCGGCGACTTTAAGCTGATCTTTTTGTTCGATTGAAAATCCGGTTGTGCCAATGACCATTTTAACTCCGGCTCCCCGGCAAGCGGCAAGGTGTGCAAGCGTACCTTCCGGACGGGTAAAGTCGATTAAATGATGACAGTTTTTTAGTGCATTCTCAAAATCACTGACAATCGGAACTTTGCAGTGAGTGCCGATCAACTCGCCTGCGTCTTTAGATAAATAGGGACTATCCACTTGTTCCAATGCAGCGGCAAGTTGCATGTCAGGCGCTTGTGTAATCGCTTCCAATAAAGTACGTCCCATACGCCCTGAGGTTCCTGCTACTGCAATCTTTTGAATGATCATTTTATACCTGCCATGGTTAGTTTAGAGTCTACAAGAAAACATTAGGAATTATGATGTTACTTTTCTAATGCTGTATTGGGTTGAATTTTCTCTGTTTCGGGAGTGGTTTCTACAGGCTTGGGATTGATAGGGTTCTTCGAAAAACTGAGATGGTTTTCAATATTTATTAGCTCGTCGTCCTCAAAATAAATAGTCAACCGCTTTTGTTCAAGCAGATTTCCTTTTTCACGTAGTATATATACATAATCCCAACGATTGTCGTGAAAAGTATCGATAATTAATGGTGATCCCATTACAAAAAGAACTTGTGATCTCGTCATTCCTGCTTTGAGTTTCTCCAGCATTTCCTCGGTAACGACATTGCCTTGCTGAACATCGATCCGATATAGAATCGAAGGAAAATAAGAACATCCTGCCAAGGCAAGTAAAATAAGCAGTAAGGCAGTTTTTACAGCCATTTTATTGATATTATATATTTCCAAAGTAAGCAGAGCACTATATGATACAGCAAATCATTATTTGAGCAGAGACAACCATGAGTAACTCCGGCGATCTAAAGAATATAGACCTCAAAAATAGTGGCCTTAAGACTACTTTACCGCGACTGAAAATATTAAATTTGTTTGAACAAAGTAGTATACGTCATTTATCTGCCGAAGACGTCTACAAAGAATTGCTTAATGAGGGTGAAGATATCGGGCTTGCAACAGTTTATCGGGTACTCACACAATTTGAGCAAGCCGGTTTATTGGAACGGCACCACTTCGAAAGCGGAAAAGCGGTATTTGAACTTAAGCGCGATGGTCATCACGATCATCTGGTTTGTTTGCAGTGCGGCAGAGTGGAAGAGTTTTATGACGCGGAAATAGAACAACGTCAAATATCCATTGCCATGGATCGTGGATTCAAGTTGCAGGAGCACTCATTGTCTCTTTATGCAGATTGCATTAAACCCGCTTGTCCTCACCGAAAATAGAAAATGCTAGTACATGCGTTCAGCTACACAGCAAAAGTTAAACTTATCATACTGTATGGATTGAATTGTAAGTACAAATTTGTTGGAATTGTCGTGTTATTAGGTATGGCTTGTTCCGGGCAAGTTATCTACGCAGACACTGAACCGTTTAATCAGTGTATCGCTAAAATAGGCGTGCTGGCAAAAGCAGAAGGTATTTCCGAAAAAACCATTCAACAAGTTCTGAGTAAAGCCAAGCACAATCAGCGTGTAATTGAATTAGACCGGCGTCAGCCTGAATTTACACAAACTTTTGCTAATTACTTTAATTCCCGAATTAGTGAAGAGCGTGTTCAACGTGGTCGAGAATTGTTAGCACGGCATCGTTCTATACTCAATAAAATTCAACATGAAAGCGGTATTCCCTCGCAATATCTGATTTCTTTTTGGGGTCTGGAAACAAGTTATGGCAGCAATTTCGGCGACTGGCCCGTCACTGATTCGCTCGCCACGCTTGCCTGCAATCCGCGCCGCAGCAATTTTTTCACACAAGAATTGTTAAATGCTTTGCGTATTGTCGATGCGGGAGATATTTCGCCTGAACGTATGGTAGGTTCGTGGGCAGGTGCCATGGGACATATGCAGTTTATGCCATCCACTTTTTTGCAATACGCTAAAGATATTGATGGTGATGGCCGCCGCGATTTATGGGGAAGTGTTGCCGATGCTTTTGGATCAGCCGCCAATTTTTTACTTCATTTGGGTTGGTTGCCAGGATTGGACTGGGGATATGAAGTTCGGCTACCGCCAGATTTTGACTATTCACTGGCAAGAAGAGATCATATGTTAAGCATGGCTGAATGGGCTAGACTGGGCGTCACCGCAGTTGCTGGCAATGCATTGATTCCATCAGAACAGCGGGCTGCAGTGCTTGTGCCTGGCGGTTATCAAGGACCTGCTTTCCTGGTTACTAAAAACTTTTATGTCATCATGCGTTGGAATAGGTCAGAATTTTATGCGCTGTCAGTAGGGCATTTAGCTGATCGCATTGCCGGTGCATCTGCCTTGAACCGTCTCCCGCCTGCTGATAACACAAAGATAACGCGTGAACAAGTTAGGCAACTGCAACTTGATTTATTGGCGCTCGGTATTGATGCGGGTGAAGCCGACGGCGTTATGGGTTCTTCAACTCGTCAAGCAATCAGCCGATTTCAGCAAAAAACTCAGCGTATTGCTGATGGGCATCTGGATGCTGCATTGTTAATTGCAGTTCGTGAGGCTGTCAGAACTTTATCTCAGAATCAGTAAAAAAATCCTAAGTTTTACTGGCTAATCGAAAAATTTTTTGTGTAAGTCAAAGCACACATATTTTTACGTCAGCGTAAATCTACTACAGATCGATTGTTAAACAACTAGTAAGTGTTTAATCGCATCTTGTTCGGCGATCAATTCTTGATAACTTTGATCCATTCTTTCTTTATCTTGTGGGCTGATATCCAATCCTTGAACAATTTTATATTGACCATCTTTGCATGTGGTGGGGAAACTGAAAATCACTCCGCTGGGAATTCCATAACTGCCATTGGAAAGTACCCCCATTGATACCCAATTATCATCTGCTGTACCAAAAATCCAATCCTGCATATGATTGATAATGGCATTAGCAGCACTGGCAGCACTTGATTTGCCATGACGAGCTTCTATAATGGCCGCGCCACGTTTCTGAACAACTGGAATAAAATGGTTTTCTACCCATGCAAAATCTTTTAGTAAGGCAGTTACATTTGTACCTTCGACGGTAGCATGGCTTAAATCCGGAAATTGTGTATTTGAGTGATTTCCCCAAATGATCATTTTTTTAACTTGTGCCACCGATACTCTTAATTTCAATGCAATTTGAGATAATGCCCGATTATGATCCAATCTCAACATTGCTGAGAAATTGTTAGGATCGAGATCGGGAGCGTTTTTCATGGCTATATACGCATTGGTGTTGGCAGGGTTGCCAACGACCAGTACTTTAACATTACGTTTGGCAACCGCGTTAAGCGCTCTCCCTTGTTCAATGAAAATTGGCCCATTGGCAGCAAGCAGATCTTTACGCTCCATATTTTCACCACGCGGCCGGGCACCAACTAGCAGGGCTACGTCAGCATCATTGAACGCAACTTCTGGGTTATCGGTGGTGATAATTTCCGTTAATAAAGGAAAAGCACAATCGTATAATTCCATGACGACGCCTTCAAACATTGGCTGTGCTTCAGTAATGTCATGTAATTGCAGTATAACAGGTTGATCATGACCAAACATATCACCTGCTGCAATGCGATACAGCAAGTTATAACAAATCTGTCCAGTTGCTCCGGTAACAGCAATACGAATCGGCAATTTCATTTTTTCCAATCCTCGAGAAGCCACCGCAACAAACTGACAAAACTGGCGGCAATATGGGAAAAAGTGTGTGAATTATACTTGCAATCAAATTCTCACGAAAGGGTACGTGTTGAAATGGTCTTACCAGAGGATCTCATGGATGAATTGTAAGAAATGCTATCACTATGACTCAAGCCGTTGTATTGAGTCAGGTAAATAAGCATTTAGAATTTGACGTCATTCATTGGACTCACTAAAGAAATTTTCCGCAATCTAGCAAAACAGTCAAATCAATTGATTGAGGAAAGTTCAATCAAATGCACATCATAACGCACTTTTCTCGATGCCGTGGGCCGCCCAGAAGTACCAAGGGACGCAGCTTTTTATTCTGAAATAACATGCTGGATCGAATAATTCCATATCAGATGGTTATTTATTTTCTGATTTGAATATAAGTAGATATTTTTTTTGAAATCTCTGGCTTGGCCTGGAGGTACAGTAATATAAACATTTTCTTTTTGTTCAGAGACAATCACGCATCCGTTTTCAGCGGAATCCTTGCACTCTTTCGCGGAAAGATTTAAAAATAAACCATTCATAACATATTTTTCAGAATTATTGAAAATACGTCCTGTCATTTCATAGTCAAAGCTATCTTCAATTTGCCTAAAGGATATGTTTTCTAAAGTAAGTTCTGAAGGATGGATCCTGTCTTTAACTTTGCTTTTGCCATATTCCTGATATTGCCAAGCCAGTAAGCCAATTGTTATGCCTACTAAAGCTAGAGTTATTGCAAACTTTCTGAAACGCGCTGACACAACAATCAGGATTAAAATTAAAATTCCCAGAAACCATTTCATAATAAACTTTCCTGCTTCCAAAAAATTCCCATGATTATTATTTAAAATATAGACATTGAAATATTTTTATTTTAATTCACTCGTTGAGAGCATTTTTTAACTTTCAATTGATGTGATGAATGGAAGGTCTAATTTTTAAAGATTTCATACTATTCAACTTGAAGAATACCTGAATTGAAACGAGGGATACAAACCATTTTCTGGATTAGCTGTTCAATTAGCTTTCTGCCGTCCCAATTTCTCTTGCGGAAGATAAGTTTCAGTGGAGCAATTAGACAAAGCTGCGCATACGCTTACTTAATTGAAAATGTTAATGGCTGATTTTGTATTGATAATTCATTTTCTTTATGTACTGTTTGTGACTGTGAGTTTGCCGGTTATTTGGCTAGGCGCATGGTTTAAGTTGGCATTTGTCAGAAATCGTTGGTTTCGTTATTTGCATCTCGCTGCTATTTTATTCGTGGTGTTTGAATCCGTAGCCGGAATTGCTTGCCCGTTAACTATTTGGGAAAATGCATTGCGTCAGGTAGAAACAGATAGCGGCTTTATTCAGGGATTGTTGCATCAAATCATATTTTATGATGTGCCTGAACATATACTTACGATCGTTTATATTACATTTGCCGGGTTGGTTGCGATAACTTTCAAATGGATACCGCCGGATTAACAATTGCTGATTATTTTGAAATTATCGAATTATCAATGATTTCTTCTGCGTTAGATATCAGCATCTCTTCAATGTTAGGTTCAAATGTTTCTTCATCAAATGCGATATCGCCGTCAATTGTGGGCTTACCGTGCGCTTTTAAATTATAAAAATCGTAACGGGTGGTATCGGCTAAATGGGAAAGCTGGATATTTTGGATAGACCTGAACATGGTTTCCAAGCGGCCAGGGAATTTTTTATCCCACTGTTGCATCATTTCTTTAATGTTCTGACGTTGCATATTTTTTTGTGATCCACACAGATTGCATGGAATGATAGGAAACTCAGCAAGTTCAGCATAAGCAGCCAAATCCTTTTCTTTGCAATAGGCCAGAGGCCGGATAACAATATGTTGTCCATCATCGCTGACCAGTTTGGGCGGCATCGCTTTAAGCTTACCTCCGTAGAACATATTCAAGAACAAGGTTTCAAGAATATCGTCACGGTGATGACCTAGTGCTATTTTTGTGGCACCTAGTTCGCCGGCAACGCGATATAGTACACCGCGACGCAAACGAGAACAAAGACTGCATGTGGTTTTTCCTTCGGCAATGACACGCTTAACCACACTATATGTGTCTTGTTCAACAATGCGGAAAGGCATGTCAATGCTGGTTAAATAGCCAGGTAACACTTGCTCGGGAAAGCCAGGTTGCTTTTGATCCAAATTAACTGCTACTAATTCAAATGGTAGTGGCGCGTGCGCTTGCAGGTTGCGTAGAATATCCAGTAAAGCGTAGCTATCTTTACCGCCAGACAAACATACCATGACCCGGTCTCCCGCTTCAATCATGTTGAAATCTGCAATTGCAGTTCCTACCAATCGCCTTAAACGTTTTTGCAGTTTATGATTGTTGTATTGCTGTTTTTTATGCATGGATTCTATAAAACGGAAAAAAGAAAATATTCATAGGTAAGCTGCAAGCACATAATAAATCATATGGCAGAATATTAGACAAAAGCAGGGGAACAATTTAGCATGGCTATATTCTAATTCTGCGGCAGAAAATGGGTTCGAGAAATTGTTAGGAGAATCCTATGAGCAAGTTTGATTTAATTATACCATTGGTAACACTGGTCTCGCTCTCAACCAATAGTTTTTCGAGTGCAATTGATTTTAATCATGAAAAAGATATTGGCATACCGGGTGAGGTAAGCAAGGTTTCGCGAACAATTAAATTGACACAGGTTGATAATATGTTTTTACCTGCAGAGATTGCTGTGCGTGAAGGTGAAATCATCCGGTTTGTTATAAAAAACGGTGGCAATAAAAAGCATGAAATGATGATTGGCTCAATGACGAACTTGAAGAAAATTGCTAAAGCTCGTCGTATGTTTCCTGATCAGGATCATACAGAAGCACATCTAGTACAACTTGAACCAGGTGAGCAAAAAGAGTTGATTTGGCAATTTACCAGTGTGGGAACAATAGATTTTGCCTGCCCACTGCCAGGTCATTTTAAGAAAATGCGTGGGAAAATAATTGTGGAGAAGAAATGAAAATACGAAGGAGTTCCTTATTCGCTGTTTCTGTTTTGGTGTTTGGTCTATTAGGTATATCCATGCAGGCAGCCGCAACGGCTACCGTGGATGTATATAAAAGTCCGACGTGCGGATGCTGTGATAAATGGGTAGATCACATGCGAGAGCATGGATTTACCGTGAAAACACACGATGTCGGCAATAAAGAGATCAGAAAGAAATCCGGAATATCTGATTCATTAGGATCTTGCCATACCGCGTTAGTCAATGGATATGCTATTGAAGGGCATGTGCCGGCGCCCGATATCTTGCGCCTATTGAAAGAAAAACCCAAAGCCGTAGGCTTGTCCGTTCCCGATATGCCTCATGGTACACCTGGCATGGAAGGTGCTCGCAGTGACCCATACAATGTGCTTTTGATCAAAGAGCGCGGCGAGGAGCGTAAAGATACGACAATTTATAACCGGTATGACCCGTATGCCAAGAAAGTACAGCAACAAGCAGAGCAATCGCAATCTACACCTAAACCGGAAAATAGTTCAATCATGCGTTTGAAGTAAAGTGATTAATATTCTTTATGATTAATCGTCATAGCTGGCTACTGGGTGTTTTCGTTTTGTTATGGGGATGTGGCGATTCTGCGCCGCTCCGTATGTTATCTGGACAGCCTCAAATAAATAGCAAAACGGGATTGATTGAACGGAATTTTGATCAAGCGCAAATTAAACGTGGCGAAGCGGTATATATTGCGAACTGTGCGGGCTGTCATGGCCCTAACGGTGCCGGTACACCGGATTGGCGCAAACCGAATGCAGACGGAAAATACCCGCCCCCTCCCTTAGATGGAACCGCACATGCCTGGCATCATTCGACAGAGGTTTTGAAAAAAACCATACTTAAAGGTACTCCTCCAGAGATTGGCTCAATGCCGGCCTGGGAAGGAAAACTAAGCGAACATCAGGTCGACGATGTCATTGTATGGATAAAGTCTTTATGGCCAGATGAGGTTTATGATATCTGGTTTAAGAATTTTGAGAGCGCTCCATAGCTTATTGATTCTAAGAAAGTACTGGATAGTATCTTTCATCTTTTTTAACACTGCAGGATAAATCATTGAAAATTTATTCGGTGGGTGGCTCCGTCCGCGATGAATTGCTGGGGTTACCCGTAAAAGATCATGACTATGTTGTCGTAGGCGCCTCGCCCGAACAAATGGTAAGTTTGGGCTATCGACCGGTAGGAAAGGATTTTCCTGTTTTCTTGCATCCCCAAACACATGAACAATATGCGCTTGCGCGTACGGAGCGGAAGGTTTTTCGAGGTTATAAGGGATTTGAAGTTTTTGCCTCGCCTCAAGTTACTTTGCAGGAAGATTTAGCACGGCGCGACTTAACCATCAACTCAATCGCTAAAGATGAAGCTGGCAATATCATTGATCCATTCAATGGCGTTGCAGATTTAGAAGCCGGCATACTACGCCACGTCAGTCCAGCGTTTAGTGAAGACCCGGTGCGTATCCTGAGAGCAGCCCGCTTTGCAGCGCGTTTCAACTTTCATGTGGCGCCAGAAACATTGGTGTTAATGCACGAGATGGTGCATAGCGGCGAAGTGGATGCGCTGGTGCCGGAGCGTGTTTGGCAAGAGATTGCGAGAGGATTGATGGAGAATAAGCCATCCAGAATGTTCTATATTTTGCGCGAATGTAGTGCCTTAGCGCGGATTATGCCGGAAGTGAATGTATTATTTGGTGTTCCGCAACCAGCGCATGCACATCCGGAAATTGATACGGGTGTGCATATCATGCTTGCGATCGATTATGCGGCGGCACAAAATTATTCACTGGCTACACGTTTCGCAGTGCTGACGCATGACTTGGGTAAAGGTGCAACACCCCCCGAGCAATGGCCGCGTCATATTGGCCATGAGGCACGGAGCGCTGAACTGGCCAAAGATTTATGCCAGCGGATTCGTGCACCTAAAGACTGCCGCGATCTTGCTTTACTGGTTGCTCGCTATCATGGGGATGTGCATCGCGCAGAAGCACTCAAATCATCTACCATAGCGGATATGCTGCAAGCCGTCGATGCTTATCGCAAACCCCAAAGATTTTATGAATTCTTGCAAGCCTGCGCTTGTGACTTTCATGGACGGCCTGGAAACGTAAGGAAGCCTTATCCCCAAGCAAAACGATTGCAAAAAGCATTGCTTGCGGCTCAGAGCGTGGATGCTGGTGCCATTGCACAGGCATTACGCAACAAAATTTTAGATCCTAATGCCTTACCT
This sequence comes from Nitrosomonas sp., assembly GCA_008015565.1. GTDB lineage: Bacteria > Pseudomonadota > Gammaproteobacteria > Burkholderiales > Nitrosomonadaceae > Nitrosomonas. The sequence continues at coordinate 23,266 of SSFV01000021.1, forward strand.
GCAGCGATTAATTCAGAATTGCGTATAGCGCGCATATCCAAAATAGCCACCGAACTGGTTTAATAAAATTCATATAAATATTCGATGCAATAGATAATTGTATAAATTGCTGCCTTATTGTCAGTAGGTCAGTATTCTGTAAACTAAATTTTTTGATCAGCAGAATTAGAAATATTGCTTGCAAAACGATGCATATAACTAAAAAGAATATTGTTCTAATTAAATAATATTTTTATTTATATTTAACCAATGCTATTGTTCGCACCCATTGAAATTAAACCTGTCAGGTATAGTTAATGCGTGCCGATGTAGAAGCGGATATTGTTATTAATAACTGTTATCGAATGGTTAACTGAAGGACTTCTTCAGGAAATTTTGCACCCGTTGCTAGTATCGGATGCGGTTTAGCCAAAACGTTCATCAATGACGGCGGGATTGCACAAATCAGAAGTCAAGAAGAATCAAAACGTAAGCTTTCATAGTTATCGTTGCAGGAGTTTTCAGTCATGGCAGGTAACGCTCAAGCCAATCATTTTTATGCAAGGTTGTTTCAGGTCTAATAATCAGAAGTTAGATAATAACTGCATTATCAATGCTATTGTTGTGGAATTGTTGGAAAGATTGCTAAGGAGAACAAATTGAATTTAAGATGTTTTTTTTTCCATATTTTTGCACTGGGTTTTTTCATAGCTAATTTTTCGCAAGCTTCACCACAAGATATTGTTTCAGAAGAAAATGAAGTAATGCCATCGCGTGCCGTCCAGGTTGTTCAAGCCAACTCTCCGGTATCCCGAAAAATGGAAAGTGAGCTAGGTGGTCATTCTATAAAACTGCCGGATATTGCACCAGAAGCAAAAAAAGAGGTTAAACTGGATACTAATAAGCCTACCAGTTATTACCGTCGATCCGATAGCTATGCTACCAACCCTGAATCAGATCCACCGCGCTATGTACGCCGGCTTAGTGATATTGGTGTTGAGCATTTCAAAGATATCACTTGGCTGGATATCGGTTTGGAACATCGTACCCGTTATGAATGGCGCAATAATGACATACGACGCATTGAAGGCGGAGAAGATAATCCGATCTTTTTACGTCATCGCGCTTGGCTCGGAATCAGGGATATTTTGGATCCTTTCCGTTTCGCCGTTGAATTCCAGGATTCACGGGTATACAACAATAAACATGCCATTACTGATCAGGAAAGAAATGAGTACGATCTGATCAATGCGTACGGTGAGCTCCATTTTAAAAAAGGGCTAGGGGTCGATGACCGAGGACAGGATCGTCCGATTCGCTTTCGTGTAGGCCGCATGGCCTATGAAACGACTGACCGGCGTTTTATTGCGCGCAACGAATGGCGTAATACCACCAATTCTTTCGAAGGGTTTCGTCTGAATCTAGGGCGAGAAGCCAATGATTGGGAACTTGATTTGTTTGGTATGCAACCGGTGCGGCGTTTGCAAACCAAATTTGATGAAGCGAACGACCGCTTATGGTTCTTTGGCGCGGTTGGTCATTGGCGCAAATGGTCTGATATTGTCACGATCCAACCATATTACATGGGTCAGAAGCAGACTGCGGATCCCAATGGTTTTACCGCCACCAACCGGCTAGACCGGGAAATCCATATGCCAGGGTTTCGCGCTTATGGCAAGGCGGGCAATTTGTTTGATTTTGATATCAGCTATAACCGCCAGTTGGGCTTTAGTGGACCCTTAAGGCAAGATGCGCAAGGTTATAACGTTGAAATCGGACGAACTTTTAATCATCCTTGGAAACCGCGGCTAATGGGATTCTACGGTTATGCCAGTGGTGACCGTGATCCCAATGATGGTGAAGATAATCGTTTTGACCGTTTCTTTGGATTCGCGCGGCCTTGGTCTGCAGATCATTATGTAATTTATGAAAACCTTAAGACACCCAAAATCAGAATGGATCTCCAGCCAACTCAAAAGCTGGGATTTGAACTCACTTATGCTTGGTATTTCCTAGCAAGCAAGCGCGATCGCATGTTCGATATTCTCAATGGCAACATTAGTAATACTGAACCGGATCCGGGATTTAATCGTGATCGTACCGGACAAAGCGGCGATTTCGCTGGTCATGCATTGGAAGGGCGCATACGCTACCAGGTTACACCCAGAATTAACACGATTTTAGGTTATACTCATTTTACAGCAGAAGATTTTGTAAAAAACCGTATTGCAGCTAGTCCTTCATGTGCTAGCACTCATACGCATACTTGCGTTGATCATCGCTCGGGTGACACCGATTTCCTTTATTTTGAGGTATTGATCAGTCTGCTTTAAATGATCTTAAATTTTTATTGGAGGAAAATCATGGCTTTCAAAACATGGTTGATAACAATTCTTTTAGCAACATGTTTCTTCATCGGTAATAATGTACTGGCGGAAAAAACCTTGCTCAATGTTTCTTATGATCCGACCCGTGAGTTGTATCAAGAATTTAATGCTGCTTTTATCAAATACTGGCAGGAAAAAAACAACGAAAAAGTAATCATCCAACAATCTCATGGCGGTTCTGGCAAACAAACAAGATCTGTTATTGATGGTTTGCAAGCCGATGTTGTTACCCTGGCCTTGGCCCACGATATCAATGCCATTGCTGAGGCCAAGCTGTTGCCGGAAGATTGGCAGACGCGCTTAGCGCTTAATAGCACACCTTATACTTCGACTATCATTTTTTTAGTGCGTAAAGGCAATCCCAAGCAAATTAAAGATTGGGATGATCTAGCGCGCCCGGATGTATCGGTCGTTACACCGAATCCCAAAACTTCGGGAGGTGCAAAATGGAATTATCTGGCAGCATGGGAATATGGCAAGCGGCATTATGGCGCCGATAAAGTAAAAGAATTTGTTAGAAACATCTACAAAAATGTACTTGCCCTGGATTCTAGTACGCGCGGCTCGACCACAACATTTGTGGAGCGGGGTATTGGCGATGTATTAATCAGCTGGGAAAAAGAAGCGTTTCTGGTGCTCAAAGAACAGGGTATGGATAAATTCCAAGTGGTCATTCCATCGCTGAGTATTCTGGCCGAGCCGCCTGTTGCTGTCATTGACAAGGTGGTTGACAACAAAGGAACACGCGAGGTTGCTGAAGCTTACCTTGAATATTTGTATTCAGAAGAAGGCCAAGAGATCGCTGCCAAGCACTTTTATCGTCCAAACAATACTAAGATAGCCGAAAAACATGCCAGTAAATTTCCTCAAATCGAATTATTCAAAATCGACGATGCTTTTGGCGGTTGGCGAAATGCGCATAAAACGCATTTTGCCGATGGCGGTACGTTTGATCAAATTCATTTAGAGTGAATTTTCTGCGGCCCACAGACCGATTTTATGGCTTTTTAGGTCATATGCGGTGCGTGTGACAGCGGTTCCGCAACACCATTGGCAAGAATGAATACACGATCAGCGGCATTGATCACCGCCGGTTGATGTGAAACTGCAATAATTGTGAGATTGTTCGACAATTTTTGCAGTGTTTCGCAGATAGTTCGTTCGCTTTCTGGATCCAGTGCGCTAGTTGGTTCATCAAGGATTAGAAATGATGGATTGTGCGCGAGTGCACGGGCGATCGCAATACGTTGTCTTTGCCCGCCGGAAAGCAATCCGCCACGTTCCCCTACAACAGTTTGCAGGCCTTCTGGAAAAGCATTGACAAAATCCCATGCGCCGGCTTGGCGTAACGCCCGTTCTGCATCTTCAGCTGTGAGTGCTGGCTCTCCGACGAGAATATTGTTCATTACCGTATCATGCAACAAAATAGTATCTTGCGACACATAACCAATCATATGGCGCCATTGGCGCAAATTGATGTCGTGCAAAGATATGCCATCGATCTGGACTTCTCCTGCTTGTGGTTCGGTTAATCCGCATAGCAGATCTAGTAGAGTACTTTTGCCGACACCGGATGGTCCCATCACAGCAGTAAATGAGTTGATGGGTATTTCGATATTCAAATCTTTGAAAATGGATTTTTGACCATAATCAAACTTGACATGCTTTAGGTTGATACCTTGTAGCAATGTTGGTGTAAGTGTTCCAGTTGCTCTTTCTGAAGCTGCGCGGGCATCTTCGGCAGCTTTGCGCAGGGCCCAGTAGGCGCTTTCCTGCGCGGCGAGCTGCTGGTGCCGGCGCTGGGTTTTGTTCAACAATCCCAAGATGCGCGTGAGCAGGAAAACCATCAACATCACTTCCGGTAGAGATAATTCCCAGATTACCAGCGCGATATACAAGCCACTGGCAGTTAAAGCCGCGAGGATGGGTTCTTGCAATGCAGTTAAAGCCGCTCTGTTCATCACTTCACGGCGAGTGGCCTTTTCCAGTTGCTGCGTTTGCTCGCGCAAAATCGCATCGGCTACATTATCGCGTGCCATGGCTTTGAGAGATTTTACCGAACTTAATACATCGGACAGATAAGTCAACAGATAGCGCAGCAGATGAGTTTGCTTTGTGCCTGCGCGGCGTGTCGCACTGACCAGCCGATTGAGCACGACTAATAAGAACAGACCGATGACTAGCGAAGCGAGTGTAGCTTCCCAAGAGATAAATAATGCGACAATGGCATACACCAGAACTTGAATGGCAAGTGCTAGGACGTTGACGCTATGTTCGAAACCGTTAGCCGCACGATAGGCTTCGGAAGCAATCGAGTTCGCGAGTGAACCGACCGGCTGGCGCAAATAATATTGCCAACGGCTAGCCAGTAATGCTTCGATCAAATCCAAACGCAATGCCGTTGCTACATGGGCAACGGTGTAACCGACCTGACGATTGGCTAATAGCAACACCACTCCCTTGAAAAACATTCCGCCGACAATAATGATTAAAATAGTATCGAGTGTAGGATCAATACCGATGTTTTGCAGTGCTTGCTCCATGAATTTACCGATACCGGAATCCTTCGATTCTCCCGATTCTCCCACAGCAATCGACAATAAGGGCAGTAGTGCGGTCAAGCTTAGTCCTTCAGCAATGCCGGCAACGAGCAATGCAATCAGCACAAATACGCTGCGCCGTGGAAAAACCATGATGTACGTGAATAAAGTACGCATACAAGGATTAAAAAAGTGGATCAGCCATCAGTTATTTTGATTGCGATGGGAGTGAATCAATTTCAAAGTGTATTTCTTACAATTGCTTAGGCAATGGTCACGGCCTCAGATGAATAAACATCCTGAATGGCATTCAACAGCTTGACGCCTTCTGCAAACGGCTTCTGAAACGCCTTGCGCCCGGAAATCAATCCCATACCGCCTGCGCGTTTATTAATGACTGCCGTTCGCACCGCCTGATGCAGATCATCACTGCCGGATTCTCCTCCAGAATTGATCATGCCAATTCGCCCCATATAGCAATTGGCGACCTGATAGCGCACGAGATCAATCGGATGGTCGCTGGTCAACTCACTGTAAACTTTGGCATGGGTTTTGCCAAATTTAATAGCATTATAACCGCCATTGTTAGTAGCCATCTTTTGTTTGACAATGTCGGCGCCAATGGTCACTGCCAAATGATTGGCTTGGCCGGTCAGATCAGCGCTCACATGGTAATCCTGATCAGCGGTTTTAAATGCGGCGTTGCGCGTATAGGCCCATAATATGGTAACCATGCCGAGGCTATGCGCATGTTCGAATGCTTGAGAGACTTCCTGAATCTGGCGGCGTGATTCTTCGGAGCCAAAAAAAACCGTTGCGCCGACTGCGCAAGCACCCATATCGAAAGCCTGGTTCACGCTAGAAAAAAGCGTCTGATCGAATTTATTGGGGTATGTTAATAATTCATTGTGGTTAATTTTGAGAATCATTGGAATCTTATGTGCGTATCGGCGTGCCACTGCTGCTAGTACTCCCAGCGTGGAAGCTACGCCATTGCAGCCTCCTTCAATTGCAAGTTCAACAATGTGCCGGGGATCGAAAAACATGGGATTGGGTGCAAATGAAGCGCCTGCGGAATGTTCAACACCTTGATCCACCGGCAACAGAGACAAATAACCGGTGCCCGCCAACCGCCCATGGTTAAACAGTAATTGCAGATTGCGCAAGACACTGGGTTTGCGATCGCTCAAAGCCATTACGCGATCGACAAAATCGGTCCCTGGTACCTGTAAGCTGCTCTTGGGTATGGTGTTACATACATGTTGGAGAAGAAAATCACTTTCATTGCCTAGAATTGTCGTAATGTTTGTCATTTTTACCTCGCTTAGAATGATTGTCACATTGTTTATTGATACATTGAATTTTCGGCTGCTACTCTGGACTGCCATGTAATGGACGGTATTCATTGTGCAAGCGTAATATCGCACAAAACACCGTCGATGAGTTGCTTGACCTGCTGCGCGCGATTTGCCAGTCCGGCATCGTGTGTCACGATGATCAAGCTGGCGTTGACTTTATGATTCAGTTCCAACATTAAGTCAAAAACTGCTTCGGCAGTGTGGCGGTCAAGGTTACCGGTTGGTTCATCAGCCAATATGCATGCCGGCTGTGTCACCAGGGCGCGGGCAACGGCTGCACGCTGGCGCTCACCGCCGGATAATTCTCCTGGTGTATGCGTCAGGCGATGACCCAAGCCAACTTGCTGCAAAATATCGGCCGCCCGGTCATACGCTTCCTGGTTCGGGAGACGGCGGATGAGTAATGGCATGGCGACATTCTCCAGTGCGCTGAATTCAGGCAGCAAATGGTGAAATTGGTAAATGAAGCCCAGCGAGCTATTGCGTAAGCGGCATCTGTTTTCTTCATTGATATTGGCGATATCCTGCCCGAGTATCTTGATTTCTCCGCTGGTGGGCGCATCTAATCCACCCAGAACATGTAGCAACGTGCTTTTACCCGATCCTGATGCACCCACAATGGCGACCATATTGCCTTTGGCCAGCGTCAGGTTTACGCCCTTTAATACCGGAACGGTTACATCGCCTTGAGAAAATTGCTTAAATAAATTGCAGCAAGTGATTACGGTATCATTCATAACGCAGCGCCTCCGCAGGATTTACCTTAGACGCCCGGTAGCTGGGATAAATGGTTGCCAATAAGCTCAAAACAAATGAGGTGATGGCGACTGCCGTGATATCCGTCATTTGCGGGTCGGTTGGAATTTCACTGATGTAATACACTTCGCGCGATAAGAATTGAACATTGAATATATTCTCGATAAAAGCAACCACATCACCTACATTGTAAGCCAATAACATACCGCCGGTGACTCCAAGAAGCGTTCCAAAAACACCAATAAACGTTCCCTGTACAATAAAAATTTTCATGATACTGCGCGGACTGGCGCCTAAGGTTCGTAAAATGGCAATATCCGATTGCTTATCAGTTACTGCCATCACTAATGTCGATACGATGTTGAATGCCGCAACTGCAATAATCAATGCCAATATCAGTGACAGCATGCGTTTTTCGATCTGAATGGCACGAAAATAATTGGCATGCTGCCTGGTCCAGTCGCTAATGTAGCTGTCAATTGACAGCATAGCCGGCAATTCTTGAACTACTTTGGGTGCTTGAAACAAGTCTTGCAGTTTTAATCGTATGCCCGATACGTCGTCGTTTTCCATACGATATAGTTTTTGCGCGTCAAACATATGAATCAGCACTAAACCGGAATCGTACTCAAAATGTCCGACTTCAAAAATACCTACTACGGTAAATTGCTTCAATCGAGGCAAAATACCTGCAGGCGTAACTTGCCCCTGCGGTGAAATCAAGACGATCTTGTCACCCACAAAAGTGCCTAATGTACGTGCCAGTTCCATGCCGATCACGATACCAAAGGCTCCCGGTACCAAATCATCGAGTTCTCCGCTAACCATAGTTCTTGTAAAATTGGCCACTTTATCTTCCGCTGCAGGTAAAATACCACGCACGATAACACCTTGCACAACTTGATTGTGCGATAGCATGCCTTGAGCGTTGACATAAGGCGCAGCCGCTTCTACTGCTGGATGTTTACTCGCTTCTTCCGCCGTTTGTTGCCAATGGTGCAAATTGCCTTGCAGACTGCCGATCTGGACGTGCGATGCAACACCCAGAATGCGCGTACGGACTTCTTTCTGAAAACCGTTCATGACTGACATGACAGTGATCAGGGCGGTCATGCCTAGCGTAATGCCCATCAAAGAAATGAGTGAAATGAATGAGATGAAATGGTTGCGTTTTTTGGCGCGCGTATAACGCAAGCCGATGAATAGTTCATAAGGGGACACGAGTGATCTACCGGTAGTAATTGTTTATCTACGAAGTTTGCCACAATTGGGCGGCACTTCACAAATCAACAACCGAATTGATGTATGTTTTCTACTGTTTTACAGGCACCGGCATTCAAAGCATAACTGAGCATTAGCGGCGCTTAGTTAGGTTTGAGTAATCCCCTTCACTTTGCCTTTTGGAATAGGCAATGATTCCATTGGTTTTACTTATGCCACCAGCTTTCATTGGAACTGGAGCGCCGTTTATAACGGTCTCTGCTCAGTAATGGCTGTCTGCTTATCAAATGGCAAACCGATTTTTTATAAACTTAACTTATCGTCTTATTTGTCATAAGATTTTTTGTATTATCCACAATTTCTGTGGATAACTTTGTTAATAACTAGATGGATTTGATGGCTAAATCATATATTTCTAAGGGTTTTTCCTAGGTTGATTAATTAGTTAACACTCGAATTATTGTTTTATTATCAATGGGTTGTGGTTCCAGTAAATAATCATGCCGATATTTCCAAACAATTATTTACTTTTCAAGCAAATTGTGGATTGTTTGAGTAATCAGAAAAAGCGAAATCTGCGAATAAAGCTATGGGATTAGCCAATCGCAAAACTTGTTGTTGCATTGGTTATAAAGTCCTGACATGGCCAATGCAAGTTACGGATATGTAATTGATGAATCTTGTGAATCAATACTTGGCGCCGGAAACAGCTCTGTTACGGGAGCATTCGGCAGCTGCGATTTCAGCGCGAATTCTTGCTGTGGCTGCAGCAGTTGCTTCTTTGTCAGCTTGAGAGCGTGCATAGAGCGCTTCTTTAGCCATCACTTCAACTGCTTCACGTTCTGTTGCGGCTTCCAATGCTTTTGATTCTAAAGCAATGCGTTCCTGTATGGCAACGAGCGCGGCAGATTCCGTTCTGGCTTTTTCCAAAGCGATCTTAGTGGCTGCCTTTTCAGCTTCAAGCTGTGCTTTAGCTTTGTTGGTGGCGATTATTTTTGCCTGTGCCCGTGTTATCGCTAATCCGGTAATTTTTTGCTCAATCTCAAGCCGTTCGGCTACGGCTTGTTTTGCATCCATCAATGCTTTAGCGCGGTTTTTTGCATCATCTAACAAGTGTTGTTCCAGTTCGGCTTTAGTCTTTGTTTCTTGTGTGGCAAGCTCATCCATCTGCATTTTTGCTTCAGCAACGGTTTTCAACCGTAGTTCTGTTTCTGCTTTAAGCTTAGCTGCTTTTTGTGCGGCGATTTCAGCTTCTTTGCGTGCTTCGACTTGTTTCATGGCTTTCTCTTCGGCCTTAATGCGTTTTTGATATTCTTTGGTTGCTGCGTTTTCGGCCTTTTCTCTTTCAATGGCAATCGCAGTTGCTTGTGTTTCAGTTAATAGCGCTGCTTCTGCCGCGGAGCATGCATCAGTTTCGATTTGCACGCGTCTATTGCTTTCTTCAAGTAATTTGGATTCAGCCATGAGGCGGTCCTGGATTGCTTTGGTCGCAGCATCCTCATTAGCGATAATCGTTTCTGCAATCTCAGCGGCTACTTGTTCGGCATCAGCCCGGTCCCGTGCAGCAATGGTGGCTTGTGTGTCTAATGCAGCACGTTTTCTTGCTTGCTCTGCTGCGCGTGTTTCTGCTTCGGCTTTATTCATTGCAGCTTGGGTGGCGGCCGCTTCGGCTTGAATTTTTTCTTCTTCCGCTGTTGTTGCTTTCTTTTCGGCATCAAGGCGCGTTGTTGCTTGTAATACTGCTTGAGCTTCTAACCGGATTCGAGTTTGTATTTCTTCAAGGAGTTGATTGTCAGCTTCTTCACGCGCTTTGGCTAGCGCTATGATTCTTTGCGATTCTTGAATTTTTACATGAGCGGCCATGGTTGCGTTCGTTTCAGCTTCAATAGCTGCGAGAGCAATTAAGCGGGCTTGTTCTGCTGCTTTAGCGCTATTTAAGGCAGCTTCAGCTGCTTCTGTTTCTTTTAATGCCGCAGCATGGATTTGTTCGAGCGCAATTGTTTCCTGTTGAACCCGTTTGTGCTTTTTCTCAACGATAGCCGCCTCGGCTTTGATCTTCGCTTCAAGCAGAACGCTTAAGGCCTTTTCCGCTCTGCATTTTTCATCCGCAAGGTGTTTGGCTTTGATCTCCAGCTCATAGCGGGCATTGGCCTCTTCAGTGGCAAGCGCTTCTGCTTTAGCTCTGCTCCGAGCCTGCTCGGTCGCAAGGGTTTCAGCCTGGATTCTGGCTTCGGCTGCGATTCTCGCATTGGCTTCGGCGCGTGCTCTGGCTTCGGCAGCGACACGAGCGACTCTCTCCGCTTCAATCCGTTTCTGCGCTTCTTTAATAGCGCGATCTTCCGCATTCAAGCGATCGCGATAAGCCGTTTCAAGCTGTTGCTTGATGCCTTGAATGAGCGAAGTTTGCTGATCTGCGTCAAAAGAGTCATCTAATTGATGCTCGTTGCTTAACGCAATAACTTCATTGTCATCGTGAGGTTCTGACGATGAGATTTTGCGCAGCGAACTTAATAAACGCGACTTGAATGTCATAAGTTATTAATTAAAGCTAAAGAATACTTGATGTTCATGCTACTGATAATTGCGCATCAGTAAATGGTGACTTTAACAATTTTTAATTAGAAACCTAACGATGAAAAAGCGGGGAAATAGCATCTGTTTATAAATAATGAAGAAAAGTTCTAAAGCAGATGCAGATTGCAGCCATTCAATATCGATGAAAATTACAGTAACAATTGATGAAATCCTAGCTTTTTTATTTAGTAGGGCATGTTGATTTTGTCGATATTGAGTATTCCCATCATAAAATTCAGTCCGTCGTGTACGAGATGTTCCAGAATCGGAGCATAAAAAGGCATGCTGAGTGCCAACACAAGAAGACCGATCGACAATGTCAGCGGAAAGCCCACGGCAAAAATGTTTAGTTGCGGTGCGGCACGTGTCAGAATACCTAGAGCAAGGTTAGTGATGAGAAGAGCGGTTAGAACGGGTAATGATAATTGTAAACCCGATTTGAAAATTTCACTGCCCCAGTTGGCAAGTGTAGTGAATGTGGCAGCAGTGACGCTCTCCGGGCCGACTGGCAATGTGCTAAAGCTTTGTGAAATCAACGCAATCATTAATAAGTGACCGTCAATTGCCAAAAACGCCAAACTGGCAATTACTCCGAGAAAGCGGCCAATGATATCGATTTGACCGGAGTTTTGCGGATCGAAGAAAATTGCAAAACCGAGACCCATCTGCAAGCCTATTAATTCACCGGCCATTTCTACTGCAACAAAAACAATGCGCATGACGAATCCAATGGCAATTCCGATCAATACTTGTTGCAATAATATAATTAAACCCGTATCCGAGGCGGGATCAATATCTGGTAGTGATTTTTCAACTGTAGGTGCGACTAGGATGGTAAGCATGATTGCCAACCCTAATTTTACTCGTACTGGAACGCTAGGATTGCCAAGGATTGGAGCCGTTGCTATCAATGCCAGAATTCTACTGAGCGGCCAGATATAAATTGCCAATAAGTTACTGAGCTCGGCAGTGGTAAAATTGATCATAGAAATGATTTATCCGGCCGGTGAGATCAACCAGCGTTTGACTTGGATGATGCTAACCAACTGCCAGCCAAGGAATGCTGGAAAATAGCCTTTGCATGTAATCCGTCATAATATTGATCATCCAAGGGCCAGCTAGCACCATAACTAGAAACATGACCAATAATTTGGGAATGAATGATAACGTCATTTCATTGATTTGCGTTGCCGCCTGGAAGATACTGACAATTAAGCCGGTTGCCAGAGCCGAGAGCAGCAGCGGGGCGGAAACCATGAATGTGATTTCAAGCGCCTGCCGGCCAATTGTCATTGCACTTTCTGGAGTCATAATTGAGTTCCTTTCAGGTATAGAAACTTTGC
>SSFV01000127.1 GCA_008015565.1 Nitrosomonas sp.
CATCGCGATTCCTGCATCTGCCCGCTTAAGTGCGGGCGCATCATTGACGCCATCACCAGTCATTGCCACTATCAATCCATTTGATTGCAACGCCATAACAAGGCGTAGTTTATGCTCCGGGCTGGTGCGGGCGAATATGTCGCAATTCATGACTGCCAATTTCAAAGCATGATCATCCATACCATCGAGATCAGCCCCAGTTAATACTGATACATCATTGTTTAAACCAATCTGCTTACCAATCGCAGCAGCAGTTTTTGCATGGTCGCCGGTAATCATCTTAACGTGTATACCGGCAGACCGGCATTCTCTTACTGCCGAAATCGCTTCTGGCCGTGGCGGATCAATCATTCCTACCATACCGATAAAAATCAAGGAATTTTCCACATCGGCATATTCCAGGACTGTATGCTGGGGTTCAACCGATTTCATCGCGAAGGCCAACACTCGCTGACCTAGCGCTGCGATACTGCCGGCTTTTTCATGCCAGTAACCGCTATCTATCTGCTCGGTTCCCTCGGCTGCAAGCTGTCTCGAGCACATCGTTAAAATACGTTCGGGCGCACCCTTCACCAATATCATTGCATGATGCATATGGTCATGATTCAAAGTAGCCATGAACCTGTGCTTGGCGTCAAAAGGGATGGTATCGGTACGGGTCCATGTTTGCCTTTCTTGATTAGCATCTACATCCAGTTTTCCCGCAAGGGCTAATAACGCACCTTCCATGGGATCGCCTTCTACCACCCATGTCCCATCATGTTGACGCAATGCCGCATCATTGCATAAGGCAGCGGCACGGGCTAGAGACTCAAGAATACTGTGTTCAGCCGGGTCAACGCGCTGTCCGTCGAGCTTAAGGATGCCTTCCGGTTCATATCCGATACCCTCGCTTACAAAAAAATGCCGTGCCGTTAGCACCGAAGTCACCATCATCTCATTGCGCGTCAGCGTACCGGTCTTGTCGGTACAAATCACCGAAATCGATCCCAGCGTTTCGATAGCGGGTAACCGGCGCACTATGGTATTGCGTTTGGCCATTGTTTGAACCCCTACGGCAAGGGTGATAGTGAGCACCGCAGGTAATCCTTCCGGTATTGCGGCTACTGCCAGCCCTACAACAGCCATAAAGATCTCTGCCACATCCCGGTGACCAAAATAATACCCAAAAATCAACAACAAGCCCGAAATAAGTAAGATGGTAATTGTTAGCCACTTCGCGAAAACTTCCATCTGACTGACAAGCGGTGTCGTCAAAGTTTCGATTTCTGACAATAAGCTACTGATTCGCCCAATTTCGGCGGATACACCAGTCTGAACCACGATCCCCCTACCCTGCCCACTCGTCACCAAAGTACCTGAGTACATCATGCAAGATCGGCTGCCAAGCGCAGTCTCTACAGCAATCGCTTCGACATGTTTTTCGACTGGCATAGATTCTCCAGTCAAGATCGCCTCCTGTGACTGCAGTCCATGGGACTTTAACAAACGCAAATCGGCCGGCACTTTATCGCCAGCTTCAAGCAGTACGATGTCTCCCGGCACGAGCTTTTCACTTTCAACGGTCTGGCGCTCCCCACTGCGCAATACAGTGGCTCTTGGCGCTAACATTTGGCGGATCGCATCGATAGCTTTTTCCGCCTTGCTTTCCTGAACGAAGCCGATGACAGCATTTGCCATCACCACTGCAAGGATTACCAGCATATCAATCCAATGACTTAACATCGCGGTAATCACTGCAGATCCCAGCAAAACGTAAATCAGGATATGATTGAATTGCTGTAAGAAGCGTATCAGTTCGCTGCGCCTAGGTGCTGCAGGCAGACAATTAAATCCGTATTTATTTAACCGGTCTTGCGCTTCCTCCTGACTTAACCCTGAAGTCGAACTATTGAGTTGTTTGAGGGTAGCGTCCGTGGAAAAATGATGCCAATGTGTTTGTTCCGGAATCATCTCGAACAACACGTCAGTAGGCTTTTACCGGAGATACAAAACCGTTCGGTTTCAAAGCCACAAGCGAGCAATTCAATTTCTGAACAATATTTTCTGCCGTGTTGCCGATGAAGAAACCTGCGATGCCGGTTCGAGCCAATGTTCCCATAACCAAAATATCGATATTTTGATTCTCAACGTATTGAGGAATCATTTCTTCGGCACGGCCGCGAATATGATGTACTTGCAACCTGCCGGTAATACCGGATTGCCGAATCAATTCATCCAGTTCAAGACGATGGTGATGCTGTGTGTTCATCACAATGTTTTTTATCTCCTCTTCGGTGATTTGAGTCAATGCGCTATGATGCAGATAGCCTTCAAATTCATAATCCCAACAAGAAATAACCGTTAACTGACTATTAAATTTATCGGCCAGTGAGCGTGAAAGCATCAATAAACGCAACGACAGATCACGAGCGGCCGGCATCTGGTTCTCAGGATCAATTGCCACGGCAACGCAAGTCTCATTTACAGAATGAGCGCTCGGGCGGCACAACCAAACAGGGCAGGGGCATTTACGTAGCAGTTCCATATCGATGGCTTTGAATCCTTTCGAATTTTCCTGTTGTTCCGCTTGTTTGATCACCAGATCAAACGCATTCCGCAATACATAACGGATAACCCGGTCTGCAGGCGCCTCACCGCTTTCCACAGTAATATTTACTACTAGCTCACCGGCAGCATTTGTTAATTCTTGTTTCGTGTTCTGAATTAATTTCTCTAACCGCTGCTTAAGCGATATTTCATATTGTTCCTGATAGATTTGCATTGCGGGAGGAAACGCGGGACAAACAATCAATGCATTTACTTTTGCTTGGTTGTGACTGGCCAAGTTCAAGGCCTGTTTTAGAGGTTCTGTTTCTTCTGAAATACCATGGCTAACGTATAAAATATCACGAAAATTTTGCATATTTATTCCTTTTTCCCTTTTACTAGAACCAAACCCAATATATTCTCCGGTAACTGTATTGCAATCCAGCTTTTCACGCGGTCATAAGTTTACTTTTGTGAGATTAAATTCTTCATAATTGAATTTATTGCCGGGAAATTCCAATGCCTATTTTCGCCCCAAAGACGAGATTGAATAATCATTTTCAAACTACAGTAACTGAATTTAATCACGTTCAAATCGATTTGAACCGAGCGTATTTTCTTCTTCTGGCTTCCGGGTATTTACAGAATACTGAACCACTCTGTGTTGTCCACTTCATACCATCGAAATAATATTCACAGACTGCAGCGCTTGAAAACTATTTCGATTTTTTAAGCAAACTTTCACAAGCCGACACATGCCAGTACCTGCTATTGCTGCTTAAATTTTATCCGGTTCCGATTATATTCCGCTCTGCAATCAAGCGAACCATTCCATTATCACTAACATAAACAAAATGAATATGATTACAAAATAAGTTTCAGACAATCTTTTCATTTACAGGTCTCCCGATCTATATTGAGTTCATAACAAATAGTGAGGCATATAGAAAACTTTAAAGTTCACAAAAAAATAACATAAAATTCACAAATAATTCACAAATAGATAATTATTAAAATTAACTTTCGTTTTTCGAAGCGTAGCATTCTTTGGTGCGCTATGTATATTTAATTGTATTCATACTGTTGCTCATTAAAAAGCCTAACAATTGGAAGACAATGCTTCCCGGGTAGAATCATCGCAATTCAATCGCTAAACAATCTAGAAGCTTCTTCTAAACCCGGTCTACAAACACATTCAAAAATAACGCCTTATTGCTGGTTACTTCAAGCGTTAGTTTTACTGTAATTATTGCAATAATTAATCATCCGGTAACTCAAGCCACTAACGGTTTACTCAATCTGTAACCCAATTTTTTATCCAATACTATGATTCTTAAATCTGTAACTTTGCTAATTCTTCTCAGCATCACAAGCTTAGCTACCGCAAGGAATGAATTAACCAGTAATCATTTTCTGGATTTAAGCATCGAAGAATTAATGAAAGTCAAAGTAACCACCTTTTCCAGAACACCGCAAAAGCTCACCGAAGTCGCCTCAGCAATTTTTGTGATTACTCAAGACGATATACGACGCTCCGGCGCAACCAGCATTCCGGAGGCCTTGCGCATGGCCCCCGGTGTGCAAGTAGGACGAATTGGAACTGATAAATGGGCCATCAGTATCCGTGGATTTAATGGCTTGTATGACAACAAATTGCAAGTGCTAATGGACGGACGCAGCGTTTATTCACCAGCATTCTCCGGAGTGTTGTGGGAACATCAGGATACGATGATGGAAGATATCGAACGCATCGAAGTGATACGCGGTCCTGCGGCGACATCGTGGGGATCCAACGCCGTCAATGGTGTTATTAACATTATCACCAAAAAAGCTGTCGACACCCAGGGCACGCTTATCACGGCTGGCGGAGGTAGTTTTGAACAAGGCTTTATGAGTGCACGTTACGGTGGCATGATTAATGAAGAAACACCTTTTCGCGTGTACGCAAAAGGATTTACCAGAGGTCAAACCCAATCGTTATCCGGTGCAAATGCTAACGATCAATGGCACTCTGCCAGAGGTGGATTTCGTTTTGACCACCATCGCGGTAGGGATCAATTTACTTTACAGGGAGATTATTTTTCCAATTTTCATGGTAGTACACTTGATAACAGCGCACTTTCATTATCAATCAATCCTGCAGGTGAAATGCGGGGACATGATCAAGGCGGTAATGTACGTTTTCGTTGGGATCGATCATTTTCCGATCAATCTTCTCTCATGTTGCAAATGTACTATGACCGGCACCAGTCACATTTGCCACCAATCGGAAAACTGAATGCCGATAGTTTTGATGTGGATATGCAATACCGCTTTCCCGTTCTCAAAAGGCATAATGTCACTTGGGGTGCGCATTATCGCCTTTATCACAATAAATTTATCAATAACAACTTAGTATCGTTTTCACCTCAAGAAAGAATTAATCACTTGGCAGGTACATTTATTCGTGACGATATTACACTGATTCCCGAACGTTTATTATTTTCCATCGGTAGCCGGTTTGAGCATAATGATTTCACCGGCATGGAAATACAGCCTAATGGACGCCTGATGTGGACTCCAAATGAAAGCAACTCGGTCTGGCTGGCAATTTCCCGTGCCGTTAGAACCCCTTCCCGCGGAGAAATTGATGGCACAATTAATGTAACCAATCAACTCCAACAGCTTGGATTTGCAAGTTTACCGTCGTTTGGAGGGATACCAATCTCTTATGAAGCGATTTTAAATGGTAACAAACGCTTCAATTCAGAAAAATTAATTGCGTACGAACTAGGATACCGGCACCAATTCTCTCCACAAGCTTCCATTGATATTGCTGGCTTTGTCAACGATTATAGTCAATTGCGAGACATAGGCTTATCTGCCTTATCGCTCAGTCCTGGAATTCCAATCAAATTACTGCAACCTGTTATTTTTAATAATTCAGGCTCAGCTTTAACTTACGGTTTAGAAACATCCATTGATTGGAAACCAAGAGACAACTGGCGCTTACAAGGTAATTATAGTTTTATCCATATCGATTTTAATGCTAGTAATGCAATCCAAAATAATGATCCAAACACTAGTGGCGCGGGAAAAGCTAACCCACAGCATCAAGTTTCGGTACGTTCAAATTATGACTTCTCTGAGAAATTACAACTTAACCTTTGGTTACGATATACCAGCGCAATCCCGATTTACAATATCCCAGGCTATGTCATGATGGATGCAAAACTAACATACCGGCCAATAAAAAATACCGAATTGTTTGTCGCCGGTCAGAATTTATTTAGTCAGTATCACAAAGAATTTGCGTCAGACTTTCTTCCGTTAGTACAAACCCAAATCCCTCGAGGAATATACGCTGGAGTGCAATGGCGTTTTTGATATGAGCGTAATCTATTTCGTCAGACACCGCTCGGCCATATTCTTGCGCCGTTACGTCTGCAGCTTCATTTTGATGCTATGGATAGGCTATGCGCCGATTTTCCATACTGCTGCGATAGCCGACAACAACTTAGAATATCAAGTCAAGGCAGCGTTTATTTATAACTTTATAGCTTTCACTTACTGGCCTGAAAGTACAAATCAAACAATTCAACTTTGTGTTTATGGCGAAAACTATTTCGGTCGTGAAATTGATAAATTACAAAACAAATCCGTTAACAAAAAACCCATTACTGTCTCTTACATCAATGATTCCAATCAATTAAAACAATGTCAGGTAGTTTTTTTCTCAAAATCAGTAAGCACCGGCTTATCAAATTTGTTACAAAGTTTGTCAAATGAATTGATACTGACAGTGGCCGATACGCCTGGAGCAATTTCACATGGTGTGGCAATAAATATGGATGTAGTCAATAACAAAATTGTCTTCGAGATTAATTTAGCCATCGCCAGAAAATCCGGATTGGATTTTAGTTCCAAATTGCTTCAACTGGCCACCAAAGTGTATCAATAAAACGCGCAATCTGTTTTACGTGCATTTTGCCTTCAACAACAAATACATCTTATTGATTTAATGATATTTATTATTGCAACCATCATGACAAACAAAGATTTTCCACTAGCGATTCGTATCATTCACTAGCGGCCAATTAAAGCTATCGGAATTTTACAGAATCAGAGAATGTTCGTTTCCGCTGACGTTATACAAATATGGCAGTCAATTTTGCTACCAATCCACTGGCTATAGGCTGAAACACGCCCAAAAAGTTATTCAGTTGCATGATGCCGACGATAAAAATTAGCAAACCTCCCGCTACTATCCCGTATTTAAGTCCCGATACGAAGTTTGCAGATGCAGGCGCGCGCGTATAAGTCTCATTAGAAAATGCCAGGAATATCCTTAATATACCGAGTAAAAATCCGGCTGCCACACATCCGAGAAACAGATGAATGCCACAATGAATTCTTTCCGTTATGCTTTCAGCGGCAAGCTCTAGGCTGGCAAAACGAAAGCAAACGATAATCACAAAAAGTAATATAAGAGAATTCCAGAAACCTCCGAACCTTGTTTTAATTTCACTCTCCATACTCATAGTTCTCTCCCTTGATGATTAAAAATGATATTGAAATACGATGATAAAAGTCGTTTATATACTTGTTTTCAATTGAAAACCTTCTTTAAGTCACACCCAAGCCATTGATAATTCTTATACTTTAAATAGCTTAGGGTCTGGTAATTATAGCTAAATTAAAATGGGTTGTAGCTACCGCGTTAGAACCCATTGATCGTACTCTGATAACACGGTTTCATCGCTTGACGTCAGACTTTTCAATGTCAGGAAATCAATCGTTGAATCGGCTGACATTTAGTTAAAATTAGATAACATCTACCAAGGTACAATTTGTCCGTCAAACGCAAAAAACTTGCCGGAATCTTCAAAGCTCAAACTATCAATAACCCGCCGCATGCCCGTTACGCTTTGCTCAACCGAAATCAATCCGTTAGGACCGCCCATATCGGTTCTTACCCAACCCGGGTGCAACAACACTGCAGTAATCCGCCTTGCATTCAGATCAATGGACAAACTTTTCATCACGATATTAACCGCCGCTTTACTGGAACGATAGATATAGCTACCGCCACCG
>SSFV01000131.1 GCA_008015565.1 Nitrosomonas sp.
TATGCCGGTCTGATTGATGTCAGCCGCTTTCATGACCGCAATCAGCAAATGCGCTTGCGATTCGCAATATCGAATATCTTCACCCGGATCATAAGAAACTTCTCCGAGGCCGCGCGTATCGAGAAATCTGACAATCGGAGTATCCGCTGGAAAATCATAGAACCGGGAATTGCGAGTACAAGGCTGGAAGCCATTGCCAATTTCGGCAGTTGGACTCCCCGTCAAGGCCCGGATGATCGATGTTTTTCCGGCTTGTGTTTTGCCCAATAGCCATAATACCGGCACCGGCAGCTTAGCGCGCGCCTCACGCAAAGAAACTTCCAGCAACGACTTATCTATCGCTGGTTCCAGCAACGCTTTACGCAGCTGCTCCCAGTAGCTCGTCCAGTTATTTATCTCATCCCATTTCATTGCACTATCTTCCTATCACCGGTGTGCAACAGAATTATTATTGAATAACTCGTGCGTAACAGGCTTCTAACATGATCCATAATTTTAAGGTTCTTTCTGCGGCGCATTTGACTAAGCGCCAAGCTTTACATATAGTCCATTCAGAAAAAGAGGCTTTTTTCGCTATGCGGCGTATCAGAATCAGAACTCGCGGAAAATCAAACAATCTATTGATTATAATGGAGCCGTTGCAATTTTGTAGTGAGGACTTATGAAAAAACCTGCTGATGTATCAAATAAAAGCAATTCGGAAGTGGCACCCGCGACTGAGGAATTATTGTCAAAATTCGAATGCATAACCCGTGCTCACAGAACTTTGAGCGCTGGCAACCACACGTTGTTGCATGCTTCGGACGAACATGAATTACTGCATGACATGTGCCAGGTCATTGTGGAAAAAGGCGGCTATCGTACGGCAGCCGTCACCTATGTTGAAAACGATCAAGATAAGAGCGTCCATGTGATGGTGGGCGTCGGGGTAGATCAGGAATTCATCGAAGCGTTAAATTACTCTTGGGCGGATACGGAAATGAGCTGTAACGCGATTCGCACCGGACAGCCCTGCATCGGCCGATATATTCTCACCAATCCAACCTTTGCCACACCCGGCTATGCTTCTTTGCGCCAGGACGCGGTCAAATCTGGCTTCGCAGCAGTGACTGCATTTCCTTTACGTGCCGATGGAGAAATACTCGGCACTTTGGTTATTGCCGCGATTGAGCCCGATGCGTTCGGTGAAAAGGAAGTTAAATTACTCAGTGAATTAGCTGACGATCTCGCGTATGGTATCGCCAACCTGCGTATACGTGCCAAACAACAAATAGCCGAAGCAACCATCAGGCGCCTGGCATACTATGACCCCCTGACTGAACTACCCAACCGCACACTCTTGCTTGAGCGCGTGCAAGACGCTATTCACACGGCCAAGCAAAACCATCACGCCCTCGCTCTGTTACATTTGCACATGGGACGTTTCCGCGAAATCAATCAAATTCTCGGTTTTCGTTCGGGCGATCAACTGCTACAGCAGCTTGCTCAGCGCATGATGTCTATTCTTAAGGAAAATGATGTATTGGCGCGCGTGGGAGAGAGTGATTTTGCCCTGCTCTTGCCTAAAGGCGGGGCTGATTATGCCATTCAAGTCGCACAGCAACTGATTAGAGTTCTGCATGACCCGGTGGAAGTGGCTGGCCTGATGGTTGATCCATGCACCAATATCGGTATTGCGCTCTACCCGGGCCATGCCACGGAGGCCGATACCCTACTGTGGCGTGCCAATGTTGCCACCCAGGATGCCAGTTCCACCCGAGGTAGCTTTGCCCTTTATACCGGAGGCCAGGAACAAGAATGCACCCGGCGCTTGTCTTTGATGGGTGAATTGCGTCAGGCGATTGAGCAAAACCAATTAATGCTTTATTGCCAGCCCAAAGTTGACATCGCATCGCGGCGCGTATGCGGAGCCGAAGCACTGGTGCGTTGGCAGCATCCTGTTCTGGGTATGTTAGCTACAATGGACTTTATCAAGCTCGCTGAGCATGCCGGCTTGATCACTCCGTTGACACATTGGATGCTGGGCGCAGCTTTTAGCCAAAGCTATATTTGGCATGAAGCAGGATTGGAACGGCCTTTGTCTGTGAATTTATCCGCGCATGATTTATACCATCCGCTGCTTATCGATCGCATAAAAGGTTTATTTTCAACTTGGGGGATTCGTCCTGAGCTGATCCAATTCGAATTAACCGAAAGCGCATTAATGAAGGATCCGGCCGGGGCATTGGAAACATTATCAAAGTTAAAGCAATTCGGTATTCGATTATTCATCGATGACTTTGGCACGGGGTATTCAAGTTTGAGCTATTTGCAAAAATTACCGGTTGATTCGATCAAGATCGATCAGTCGTTTGTCATGCCTATGGTGACCAACAAAGACTCGGCTGTGATTGTGCGCTCGACCATTGAACTAGGCCATAACCTCAACTTGGAAGTGGTCGCGGAAGGTGTCGATAATCAGGCTGTATGGGATCTTCTAGCAACACTGAAATGCGATGTGGCTCAAGGTTATTTGGTCAGCATGCCGATGCCGGCGGAACAATTCAGCCAATGGGAAAATGAGTGGATGCATGCAGGCGAACCTCTCACCCCCAATACAGTCAACCAAGCCGCCAGTTGACCGGAAAATCTCACATCCTTTACATTTCAATCCAACTTTGTAACATCTGGCAGACAAGTCCGCAGTTCCACCACAAACGGTTCTAACATATTACATTACCACTTCACGTAAAGTAATTTATATCTATTAATCATTACCATATAATTATTTCACACATTCCAATTCATTACCTGACCCCACGGAATCAAACAATACCTAATGGTTTTTCTGAGTAAAAAATAATGGTTTCCCTTGTATCTGCGAGGATTGCAATTAAGATAAAGTTCAGACCTACTTATTTCTTAGACTACTCCGGTCCAAACCATGAAGCAGGCAAAAATCTATCAATTAGCAAAAAATACCGTCACTGTTGCAGGTTTTCTGTTGGGGATTGTGATGAATTTAAATACTGCTCATGCCAACAGCTTAACCAATCTATACAATCAAACGGGCTTTAAATTCGGCGGCTGGATCAATGGCGGCGCCACTTACAATGCCAACAACCCTTCGGACGGCTTCAACGGCACAGTTACTTTTGCCGATCGCGCCAATCGTTTTCAGTTAAATCAGCTCAATTTATTCATACAACGCCCGGTGGAATCCGAAGGCAGATCGTGGGACATCGGCGGCCGGTTCGATTTCTTATTCGGAACGGATGCCATCTATACGCAAGCATTTGGCATATCCTCATTTGATGAAAATACCGGCGAGCCATCCGACCGAGGTAATTGGGACCTGAATTTGTGCTGCAATTCAACCCGCACTTACGGCATAGCCCTCCCGCAGGCTTATCTTGAAGCTTATGTACCCATTGGAAACGGCCTTACCATCAAAGCGGGGCATTTTTACACACCTCTCGGTTATGAGAGTGTTCCGGCTCCCGATAACTTTTTTTACACTCGCGCCTATATTCTCAATAGTGGCGAGCCATTCACGCATACCGGTTTTCTGGGTAATTATACGATCAATAAAAACTGGTCGATCCGGGGAGGCGCAACGACCGGTAGTGCGACCGGCGGATGGGATGGCGGTTTTGACAAGCAATTGAATAATTGGGGAGGGCTCGCACAAATCCTTTGGCATAGCGATGACAGAAGGACTTCCGCTGCTCTGGGTGGAACCTATGGACAAACCGCCGTAAACGAACCCTGGCTCATGTATAGCGCAGTACTGCAGCACTGGCTAACACCGAAAACTCACTTTGTTCTGCAACATACAAATGGCTGGGCCAGCAATATCAATCTTCCCGGCGGCATAAAAAATGCCGCATGGTATAGCATCAATACCCACTTAACGTATGAAGTGCTTCGCGATTTATCGATTGGCGTACGTGCCGAACGATTTCATGACCGCAACGGCTGGCGCGTATTCTCACCTTATCGCATCTTGTCTGCATTAAATAACAATGGCGTCAGTTACGCAGGCAACGTCCCTTTTATCAGCGCCCCTGCAAACTACTATGCCGTAACACTGGGCCTGAATTGGAAACCGGCAAAAAGACTGGGAATCGGCTGGAAGCCGGTACAAAACGCCACCATCCGGAAAAATATCCGCTACGATAGAGCCGACGGCATAGACATGGCATTCCGCCCATTCGACGGCAAAAAAGACCAGTTTTTATTCTCTGTGGATGCCACGATTCCTTTTTAGCTGAATAAGCCCTCTACTATGAATGGCGAGATACTAAATGGCCGTTCCTGAAAAAGTGCTCAATAATTGATGACGGGAAAGCAGCTTGAAATTACTGAAATGAACTAACTGCAACTTTTCTACAATATTTCCAACTCGCCAGCCGGAATAACTTGTTGTGGCGAGTTAGAGATAAAATTAGACTACATTCACTTCTCAGCTGGAATTAAATAGATTTTTGCCCTTCCTAGGCAACTTTCGTTTCCTGTTGCTCCAAATACGTGTGTGTTCATTGTAACAGTCAACAACAACTCATCCCCGCCTCTTATAAACATATGGGGTATTGATATGTATTCTGAATTCATTATATACAGAGGAGCTGCATATCTACTTCCATCTGAAGCAAAACCCGTTTCTGCAATTTCATTGGTATTAGCGCCTTCAGGAATTCCCGCACCCTGGTAAGAGACAAACGTTGAACATGAAGCTGAATCTTTACTACCGGTAGTGAAATTAATACCCGAAATGTAGGAATCAAATGGTATTGTCACTGCACTAAAACTTCCTCGATCATTCGTAGCAGTTGCATTTAAGGACAATGTATACGAACTTTTCTTGGGTTGAATGTGGACCTCAAGTGCACCACCGTCGGGATTGATAACTTTCACATTATTCGTAACATTGGCATCTACACTTCCGGTCACGCTCATTACAGGTGGTGCAGCGAAAACAGGTAAGGAAGAACCGGTCAGCAAGAAGCCTGAAGCGAAATAAAGCAATGCAATATGTTTAGATAGTTTCATATTAACCTCATATTTTTAGTTGTTAGTCAGGATTATTCTTTAAAAGGCACGGATAGCACGCACCCCAAGTAAACGTTCCTTACCGTAGTCTTTAGCAACTCCACTTATATCATCGAAGAAAGGTATGTTAATCGCTTCAAGATAGGATACCTCAGTAGAACTCCAATAGTAGTTATCAGCAAAACCACCCACAATTTCTTTTTTTTGAAGCAATAGTGCTAACTCTTGCCTCGATGGCAAAAACTAATCCTCATAACATATCTCATTCTCTGCACCTGAACATGGCGTCATGCCGTCATTACGTACCTTAAAATCCGCAGCCACTTTTGCAGCAAAATCTCCCGATGGATCATCACTGCTTTGAGTTTCCACGATAAAAGCGGTATTGCTTGCTCCTGTTCCCACAGCATGACCAAGTGCATCGGTGATTTTATACGCACCGTTGTACCATTGAATACCAGTGCTTTGATCCGTTAGAGAAGCTATTAATCCATGTAGACCTGTTTCATCGACATAAAACACGATTCCACCGCCGTAAAAATCACCTATTTTTTTAGGAGTAAGTAATTTATCAATTAAATTATCAATTGTTGCTTGCTGAGCAGCATTAGCAGCAATCAGTGAAGAAATCGATTGCTGTAGTGCAGTAATTAACGCATTCTGTCCAGCATCCACCGTTGCTTGCGCTGCAACCGCTGCATCCAACTCGGCTTGGGTTGCAACATCGGGTTTAGCCGCAAGAACATTACCAGCTAATCCAACAGCCATGACTAGCAGAGCTGCAATCATAATTGTTGATAATTTGATATTCAGATACCTATTCATTATTACTCCTTATTTTTTTATGGTATTTAAGAAATGACGCTGCAATGCTGACTGCGCAATCGTTTTACGTTAATTTCACAAACCGGTCTACTACTGAGCGCTACAGTGCTTGTACTGAACGCTACTTTTCGAGATGACTTAGCGGTTACTCAAAGAATTGCGCACTTCCGTGGGAGTCAGGCCGAATCTCTGCTTGAAGATGCGATTGAACCAGGAAATATTATTGAAACCCATATCCAAGGCTAATGTGCTGATGCTTCTATCAATGTGTAAGGGATTACGCAGAAAACGATAGGTTTGCTCGAGACGTAATCCGGTAATGTAGTCAGCGAACGTAGTTTCCTCGCTGTGAAACAAGGCGCGTATATATTGGGGAGATATACCTTGGCGCAAGGCAACTTGATTAATGGACAACTCGCTATCGGTAATATGCGCCACGACATCTTGTTTTACCGCTCTAAGCCTTGCTGCGCGCAAGCCACGATCCTTAGCAATTGCCGCTTCTTCCTGTTTTGCACCGCACAGCAGCACAAATAAATCATGAATCTGAGTGGCCGCCAATGCCGCAAGTTCGGGCGACAAGTCATCCTTCATTTGCATCAGCATTCTGGTGTAACCCACAAGCAAGCGTAATTCCGGCGCATCCGTACTTGAGAATTTTTTCATCAAGTGCTTGTTCAAATCAGAAACCCGCGCAGCAATCAGCTGTGCTGGTAAAACAATTACCGCAATTGACATAGTATGGGTATTGAGTGCCTGATGAATTGAATCCGAAGGTACCAGCACGGCTTCCCCAGGCAAACAGCGCAGCGGTTCTTTATTTTCCGGAATGACAACCGCCGTGTTATCGATAGGTATGATTAATGCCAGATTGTCATTGTTTTCAGTAGCCACATGAGCACGCGTGCGTCGTGATGAATGGGGTGAAATGATGGTTTCGTATACGCCCACATTCGGCAGTTGCCTCCCGACCATCTCCACATAGGGCGGATGTTGTTGATATGGCTCAACGTCTATATTGGCAACAGATGCATAAACTTCCTGAAATGCGTTAACACGCTCCCTTTCGGAAAAATCCTGAGTAGAAAACCTAAACAGTGCCATTTTTTTCAGCCTTATCAGACATATTTATATTTTTGGATTTCACATGGAATCTTCCATGTAGAAACATCGTTCATACAAAAAAACTGAATACTTCAATACAAGCCGATCTTACAATCATGGTCAATTCTCACCAATAGCTAATTCCACACATGGGTGATAAAAATCACAGTTGATCGCTTTTATTAATATTGGCGATTTAGAACAGGGCGATCAGTTTTCTTTGGTTTGCAGCTTTGCAACCAATTCTCCGCGCGAACGCACGGATAATTTACGGAAAATCGATTGCACTTGGTTGGCAATGGTGTATTCGCTCGAACCACGGCGTAGCGCGATATCGGCATTGGTCGATCCGGCAATCAGGCAGGTGGCAATTTCCCGCTCTGTATCGGAAAGCCCGATAAGCTGGTCAGAGCTAACGAACGGATTGGTTGCAATGAGTAACCGTTCTCCATTTAACACCGTTTCAGCCAGCTTGCGCCGGAATCCATGCGGCGCGAAGAAGGCCACCAATTCAGCGCGGGAATGGAGTCCCAACTTACTTTGCACGCGTGCCGTGCAATTGGTAATGGCGGTTTCGGAAAGACCTAACGTATAAGCGATTTCTTTTGATGCACATCCGAGACCGACATACTCTGCGACTTGCCGTTCTCTTGGCGCTAAGCCCCGCAAATCGGGATGCGCAGGATCATTCTTGATGGCCACAATAAAGCGGCGTCCATCGCTGTCGAAACGATCGACGATGGACCAGCGCCCATTGACCAATCCTTCCCAGTTATTCAAGGCCACATCCGTATTTTCGCGCCCGGCTTGAGTGCGCGCTCGCTCGATCCGGCGAACAATAGCACGAAGATTTTCGCGGATATTTTGATCCTTTGCGGACTCTCGCGCGTGATGCAACCTCCCTCCGGAATCCAGTATGGCCTCCACTTCCGGAGAATCAATAACCGGTAATTGCGCAATCTTGCCGCGCAACCGCACTGCCGCACCGATATGCGCCGCCACCTGAGGCCAACGCCGCCGTTCCTGTGCAGTGACTTGTGAAGTCTGCTTGAGTAGCATACCGATCGACACGCCGCTGCCCATACCGGATTGGCAATTGATGACAAGCAAATCTTCCACTCTCCCTTTTAATAGCTTGAGGAACATTTTGTGCATGTCCGGCAGACGCGGAAAAACCAATTCACTTGCCGTGGCAATAACGACACCCGTGCGATAGGTGAGATCCAAAGATTTTTCCGTGGATAACGCATGCGACATGCGGGCTGCATAAGTTAATGCTTTGGAAGTTCCTTCCGAGAAACTGCCCAGCTTGAATGTGGTTGGTGTGCAGTGAAACGTCCATCCCACCGGTTCCGAGCCCCGGTTTAATATTTTCGATACATGACCCAGCAATCCTTTCAGCCATTGCGAATCAGTGCCTTCCAGGTTATAACCCGCTTCGATCAATGATATCCAATCGGGAGGCTTGCCGGTCATTTACAGCCTATCCATATCAAGTCATAAAAATATTCAGAAGTAGCGCTCACTACCAATCAGAGTAGCGCTCAGTAGTAGAATTATTGCCGGAATTCTATTATGTTCCAAGTACAAATAGCCATCCGATGTAATGGATACTGTCATAGCAATCTTGAACAAACGTTAATTATTCGATTAAATCTCAAAGGAAAAATAAAAATGAAAATACTCGATCAACACTTTCAGCACTTTAATAAAACCTTCCTCAGATCTCGAAAAGATCATCATTTATTATCACTGCTTTCGATAGTTATCGCTTTTTTTCTAACATCAGGCTTGGCCAGTGCTGGTGATCCGGTCGTGACGAGTCGTTGCCAGGTCAATGGCACGGGTGAACTTCCAAATGGCGATACATTAATAATAGATATTCGCGATGAAAATGATGCGGCTATTGGATCATGGATATATAGAACCAGTATGGGCGATGAATTCAGCGGCATTCCGAATGGTTTTGTTTGCCGAGTGAACGGTACCAGGGTTGTGGATTTGCTTGGAATCGATACAGGTACAAAGAATGGTATAGGTGGATACACATTTGCAATACATTTAGAAGATAGAGATGAACCGAACTCTGATCCCGTCCTGATACCCGGTCCAGTCGAAACCAAAACATTAGCTGCCACACGTACTTACTCACCGAGCCGTTGGACGAACAGCTCACTTTCATTTCCGCTGGGTGCGCAAGTTGCAATTCCCGCGGCGCTACCGGTTACGGCAGGAAATGCCGGCAATCGATGGACTTGGCTGTTATTTACCCGCGCCACCGCCACCGATCTGGTGCGTTGTATGTACCGTGGTGGCGCATCAACCGCTAATCCCAGCGATGCATCTGAGATTGAGCTTGGTCGTACCGTTAGCTTGGCGCGCTGTGAGCTGTCCGATGAAAATGGTGAATGGCATCTTGATCCGTCAATGACTGCTGGCTCGAAGCTTGCGGTGACAGCAATCGATTTGATAGTTCATAATGGATCAAGCAAACATCCTTCTCCCGATAACGCGCAGACCACAGTCAGTATCGATCTCGACGTGATTCCTAATATTCTTCAACAAGGCAGAACCGATTACATGCGGCTTGTCGTATTCGATCCTACGGGTGCCAGAGTGTATAACGGAGAAGGCGAGGTTATCGCAGCAAATAGTTTCACAGTAACTATCATGCCCTAACCGCCACAAACATTGGCGCTATTTGCCAGTTAGTAATTACAAAAGTTATTGGAGAAAATCATGGCTACTTTATATGGAACAAACGATAGAGATTCACTTCATGGAACGATATACAGAGACTTTATATACGGGCTTGCAGGTAATGATATTTTGGGTGGTGATGCAGGTAATGATTACATGGATGGCGGTGATGGTCATGATCGCTTAGATGGTGGAATTGGTAATGACTCAATGATAGGCGGTAGCGGCAACGATATTTACTACGTGGATAGTATGAGTGACACCATTTTCGAATTTGCTGGCCAAGGCACTGATATCGTGTACACCCCGGTTGATACGGGAATTAAATGGTTACCAAATAATGTGGAAAATCTTACTTTATACGGCACTGCGACTTATGGCGACGGTAATGACCTCAATAACATAATCAGAGGCACAAATAACATTAATTACCTGTATGGTCATGATGGCCACGATACTTTACAAGGAATTGGCGGAAACGATTTTCTGCTTGGAGGCAATGGCAACGATAAACTAGACGGTGGTCTGGGTAGTGATTGGATGTATGGCGGCGCTGGGGATGATAGTTATTATGTTGACAAAGTGTTTAATCTTGATGAAGACAAGATTTTAGAATCCGCCAATGAAAGGATTGATACAATCACTATCGCCAATTCTGTGGATGAGTGGAGTTATTATCTGCCTGAAAATGTTGAGAACCTGGTTCTGAGAGGTACCATCGATCCTTATGTAGGAGATGGAGTATTAGGTAATGATCTAGATAATTATATGATTAACAGCAATGCAAATGACTCACATTTTGATGGAAAACAAGGCGACGATACGTTGATAGGTAATATCGGTAGGGATGATTTTAATGGATCTGATGGAAACGATACCTTGATTGGCAATGCAGGTGATGATCGGTTATACGGTTTTTGGGGAAACGATATCCTGGATGGTGGAATCGGAAACGATATAGTGTCGGATGTAGATGGAAACGATACTTTGCGCGGTGGGGATGGGAACGATGTTCTAAATGGAGGAATTGGAGTTGATATATTATGGGGGGGAATATCTGGATCACCTGACACGGGTGCAGATCTTTTTGTACTGGGAGAACGAGGCACATTAAATGCCGATGTAATCATGGATTTCAACCAATTGACTGATACAATGGTTCTGGGATCAACTTTAGACAAAGGATTGCCAGATAGTGATATTTCTAATCCAGGTATCAAAGGATTATCTTTTGTCGGCGATAATATCTGGGAGGGGAACATACTTAGCCCAGTCAGCTATTTTGAAGGCGCAGGCTTAACCGGCAACGATCATTTAAATCAACTCAGCGGTATTTACGTCAATACAACCACTGGCGAGATTTGGTACAACCCTACCAATAACAGTACCAATGCAACGGATGCGGAGATTATTGGCCGTGTAAGTGCTTCGGTCGCAACTTCTCTGGATAATACGGACTTTTTAAGTTATAGTTAACAAATATAATAAGTTAACATGATTTCATTCCGGGCACAGCGAGAAGCCTTCTATTAAGTTGCGACGATTTCTTGCTTTACCCGGAATGACAAAGCACAATCAGTTCTTAAGCAATATATTGTTGCGAACCGCTTTAACGCCTTCCACACCTCGCGCTATTTTTTCTGCTTGCGCAATTTCATCTTTCGATTTAGCGAATCCACTGAGTTGAACGGTGCCTTTAAATGTCTCGACACTGATAGCAAGTCCGCTTACGACCGGGTCGTCTAATAATTTGGTTTTAATTTTTGTAGTAATCGCCGAATCATCGATAAATTGACCGGTGCTTGCTTGAGTTGGAGAACCGGCGCAGCCGGATACGCTAATGCTTACTAGCACAACCAGAAGCAGAACGGCCGGACGAAATGGGGAATAAATAAAATTAATCATGGTATCGCATCCTTTTAGTTAATAACTTGTTATCTGCAAAAGCTTCAGAAACCGAGCTTGATAATAAATATACTGCAAGAAAATCGCCTTTTCCATTACCAACGACGAAGAAACGCATACAATACTACCTTACCCCAAGTGATCAATTCAACAGTCATAATCGTTTAAATAAGAGGTGGCTTTATGCAATCCAGTAATTTCAAATTTATGATAGCCATTCTTGGTTCGCTGGTTGCAGCTTACGGTTTGCAGTCTTGCACGGCAATTGAGAAAACATCGGCCACAAGCCAGCAACAGGAAAAATTATCCCTATCTGAAAATCGTTCCGGTCATCATGCCTCATCGAAAAAAACCAATGATCTAACGTGCGTGGACAATGAGGGCGCACCCCGCCTCATGAACCTTGGAAATCACATATTTCCAGTCAGCACACAGAATCAGCAGGCACAACTCTATATGAATCAGGGCCTTAATCTGTCGTATGGATTCAACCATGAAGAAGCCGGACGGTCTTTCCGGGAAGCGGCGCGGCTTGATCCCGGACTTGCGATGGCTTATTGGGGCCAGGCACTGGTTATTGGCCCCAATATTAATGCCGACATGGAAGAAGACAATGAGCTTCAGGCGCAACAATTAATCCGGCAAGCCAAGCAGTTGATAAAGCATGCTTCACCACGTGAACAGGCATTGATCGAAGCATTGGAAAAACGTTATAGCGGTCAGGCCCAGCAGCGAAAAACTAATGACAAGGTCTACGCGCAA
>SSFV01000124.1 GCA_008015565.1 Nitrosomonas sp.
ACCTAAACCAGGTCTGGTTTTTCATAATGCCGTCGTTGAGCGATTCTTCGGTAGCCTGAAGCATGACTGGATTTTCAAAGTGGCCCAGCCTACACGCAAACATATGAAACAAGATGCAACGGATTATATTCGTTATTACAACAATGACCGGCTATATACAGCTAATGATGGAATGTCCCCGGTTAAATATGAAATGTCTCTGATTAAAGTGTCAGGTTCTACTTGACCAGAACAGGGTACGTGAATTACCTGGTCAACTTTCGACCGGTGTCAACAATTCTACTTTTTAGTGAATTTCTCGTGTAGTAAAAATTCTCGCCGAAGTGATGCGGTAATTCTATTTACTTTTCTATGTAGAAGCGCATATTTAAATGATTGGCCAATAATGCTTCTTTGCTGCTTGGGCTTTACGATACGTTCAATAGCTAATGTGAAATGTTTAAGTCGCTTATTGAGTTGTAAATAATTTCCTACAAGTAATTACCTTATCTCTTATTAAAAAATAATCACTTACTGACGGAATAGTTTTTTTTATATTCCGTAATGGTGTTTTTGAAGTTTCGGAATTGGTTGCAAATATTGAAAACATCAATTTTCATTTTTACAAAAAATGCCAATATTTTATAAGTGAGTTAGGTAGATGTTTAGTTTCTTTATCAGAAGCCTAATTAGCAAATAGTCGACTTAAATCAGTTTTAATCGATTCAGGAAATATAAAAATAAGCGTGAGGAACGTAACGATGCTACAGGAACAAATTATAAATAATGTTATTGAACCAGCTGGTAAAGTTATCAGCCAAGTGACCAACGAATTTCTCATTTTTCGTTTAGGAGAGGAAGAATACGGGATAGCAATATTGAAAGTGCAAGAAATTCGCGGTTATGACGCCATTACTCAAATTGCCAATGTTCCTGAATTTATCAAAGGCGTAATTAATCTTCGTGGAATCATCGTACCAATTCTTGATATGCGGATTAAGTTCAGACTTGGCAGTGCAAGCTACGACCAGTTTACGGTGGTTATCATATTGAATGTTGCAGGACGAGTGATGGGGATCGTAGTGGATGGTGTTTCAGACGTGATTAACCTTGATGCCGGGCAGGTTAAACCCGCACCTGGACTTGGATCGGTAATTGATATCGAATTTATCATGGGGTTAGGTACAGTCGATGAACGAATGTTAATACTGATAGATATCGAAAAGATGATGAGTAGTGATGATATGGGTTTGATTGAACGGAGTATTAACTAATGGCTGGAATGGGTATTTTTTGATAAAGAAATTTATAGGAGATTCAGATGGTTAAAAACATGACAATAAAATCGCGTTTGGTTTTTGTGATTGGCTTACTTTCTATATTGCTGATCGGTGTCGGAGCTTTGGGTATTTATGGATTGAATCAAACCAATGATTCATTTAAAGGGGTTTATGAGGATCGTGCGGTTCCGTTAGGGGATCTCGCCTTAATTCTGGATCGTGTACAGCGTGCACGTTTGAATACGACAATGTCTGCTTTTGGGAGGAGTGCCGAAATCGTAAAAGAAAGACAAACATTGAATATGCAAAGAGATGCCGAGATTGAAAGTACATGGCAAAAATATATGGCGACAAAATTGACGCCTGAAGAGGTAATACTGGCGGATAATTTCAGCCAGCAATGGAAGATATATCAAGATTCGCGCAACAGGACAATGGCTTTTGCCTCAGCGGGTGATTATGATGCTGCGATTGCAAATTTGACAGGTGATGCTGCAGCCAAATTTGATGCGGCACATGCTGCCATATTTAAACTGCTCGAATTGCAACGCGATGAGTCGGCAAAGGAGTATTTAGAGGCTCAGAATAATTACCAAAACATTTTCCTGACTTCTGTCTTGGTGATTGGTTTGGGAATATTTCTCGCAGCTTTAATCGGTTTCCTATTGATTCGGGCGATACTTGGTCCATTGAATGAGGCTGTAGCTGTGGCTAATGCAGTGGCTTCCGGTGATTTAACTAGCCGCATTGAAGTTAATTCTACCAATGAAACCGGTCGTTTACTGCAAGCGTTAAAAACCATGAATGACAATCTGATTGATCTTGTGAGCAGGGTGCGTACGGGAACGGATCAAATTGTAACTGCTTCCGGTGAAATTGCTTCCGGTAATTCTGATCTGAGTCAACGGACAGAAGAGCAAGCCTCTAGTTTGGAAGAAACTGCTGCTTCAATGGAAGAGCTAACTTCTACCGTCAAGCAGAATGCAGATAATGCCCGACAGGCAAATCAACTGGCAGCTGGTGCATCTGAGGTTGCGGTGAAGGGTGGCGCGGTAGTTGGGCAAGTAGTGCAAACTATGAATTCGATCAACGAAAGCTCTAAGAAAATAGTTGATATTATCAGCGTCATCGATGGTATTGCATTTCAGACTAACATCTTGGCATTGAATGCTGCGGTGGAAGCAGCGCGAGCAGGAGAGCAAGGTCGCGGGTTTGCTGTGGTCGCAACTGAAGTACGTACTTTGGCGCAACGTTCTGCAGCTGCAGCTAAAGAAATAAAGGAATTGATCAATGATTCGGTAGCGAAAGTGGATGACGGGACTCGCTTAGTAGATGAAGCAGGCGTGACAATGGATGAAATCGTTAATGCAGTTAAACGTGTTACTGACATCATGAATGAGATTTCCGCTGCATCAAACGAACAAAGTTCTGGTATCGAACAAGTAAATCAAGCTGTAACACAAATGGATGAAGTCACACAGCAAAATGCTGCATTGGTGGAAGAAGCGGCCGCGGCGGCTCATTCTATGGATGATCAGGCACAGGCTTTGATTCAAGCAGTTAGCGTCTTTAAATTATCTACTAGTAGCAGCCATTCCTTGGTTACACCTATCAAAAGAAGCAATCGTCCAACAGTGGCCAAGTTACCTAACCGCGGCTCTGCAACACGAAAAGCTATAGCGGCAAAAAAAGATACAGATTCTACGTCTGTGTCATCACAGCCGCGTAAGGTTGCAGCTGGCGGTGGCGGTGACTGGGAAGAATTTTAATATCATATGTAGTGTTAGAACACCATCTGATAGGCAGATGGTGTTTCCAATTAATCCCATACGTACGAACAACAATCAAATCGGTTACTTAGTTTTTACTCTGTGAAACGGTTATTGCTATGCAGAAAAAATCACAGTCAGCATTTGGTATTGTTTTGCTATCTTTGCTATTAGCCTGCCTGGGAAGCATAGGGAGCTTGGGTATGTATGGCTTAGATCAAACGAATCATTCTTTCAAAGAGATTTATAAAGACCGTGTTGTTTTAATGGGAGATTTGGGTCTAATCCTGGATCGAATACAGCAAGAGCGGCTTGCTGCAGTGATATCGGTATACGGAAGAAATGCTGAAAAAGTTAAAGAACAGAAAAAGACGATTCAGCAGCTTGACGCTGAGATTATCAATGTGTGGCAAAAGTATATGGCCACAAAATTGACCGTTGAAGAAATAAAATTAGCAGAAGATTTTAAGCATCTGTGGAAGCTTTTCATGGACTCTTATAATCACACTATGACGTTAGCAGCTGATGGAGATTATGATGCTGCAATGATAATTCTGAATACCGATACGAAGTTGAAATTTGAGCCGCTATATGTGACGATGTTAAGGCTGCTTGAATTGCAACGTAATGTGAAAGTTGCAGAGTATTCAGCTTCGGAAGACCGGTATCAAGATATTTTTGGTATTACACTACTCATGATGGTAATGGGTATCCTTTCGACGTTATTTGTCGGATTTATATTGTTGCGTGGGAATACAAATTCTGTAAAAGACATAGCACTTGTTGTAAGAACTGACAGTTCTGGAACTTCGATTAACTGCAAAGCGATCTCAAAGAATAAGACCGACCGCCTTGTGTATACTTTAAAAGCACTGAATAGCAAGTTGATTGATTTAGTTTGTTCAGTACCTATAAATTTGTACAAATTTTCTACAGCTGTTTCGACTGAAAACGATACAACTCCAGCAGCCCGGCAGGAATTTGAGAATGCTCATAACCAAGATTCAGAAAAAATTGCAGAG
This sequence comes from Nitrosomonas sp., assembly GCA_008015565.1. Taxonomy (GTDB): domain Bacteria; phylum Pseudomonadota; class Gammaproteobacteria; order Burkholderiales; family Nitrosomonadaceae; genus Nitrosomonas. The sequence goes on from SSFV01000124.1 coordinate 4,051, forward strand.
CATATCGATGCCATCAAAAGCATCGTCTTACAAACTACTGCCTTAGCATTAAATGAAATTCATGCACATACACAAACAGATGAAAAAGAACATGGCGTTAAGGTATCGATAGCAAAATCGGATACACTGAGGCAAGACTACGAAGTAGCAAGCGGAAAAATTAGGGAAGTAATCAATAACCTAAACCATGGTGTTAGAAAAATCAAAGAAGACAATGACTTGGCTGATGTGCAAACAAATATGGCTAACCTGTCGGAAATTGTGAGTGAGATATTTTCCATTATGCAAATATCAAGGGCTAGTGCCGAACAACCTGTTTATTTAGCGCAGCAAATTAACGAAACGGAACAACAAAAAGCTATCTTACCGGAAGAGCAAATTGCAGTTAAGTCAATCACTAACTCTGAAGATGGTTCCCTAAAAGATACGGCAATCCTTACGGTAGTTAATAATCGATGGAATAAATTTAATTGTAAGAACAATTCATTAGAATAGCGCGTTAAAAAATGCCAGAAAATATTAAGCTTATTCGCAACGAATAGATTTTTTGGAGACTTATTACAGGATTTTGCAAAGGTCCGGGATATAATTCAGTATTTAAATTTTTACTGTACTAACATGCAGAAACCTGAGCCGCCTGTTTTGCAACCTTTTAAATTCGTTTTTAGTTGGCGTCGTTTCTTTTTGCACTTCGCCATTATGGGCTTTTGTGTGATACTCGGTTTACTTACGTGGTATTTTTCTAAACCCCAAAGTATAAGGTTTTATGAAACAAAAGCAGAACCTTTAATGACTTCCGTTGTTTCCGGTATTGATTTAGCCCTGGATGCTGGCAGCTCTGTTGCTGTGAAAGATAGCCACCCTATGCAAGTTGAACTGTTTAAAGGAAGTGCATATTTTGAAATTAATACGAGTGCTGTCAATACACTTGAGGTCAAAGTCGGCAGAGTGGTCATCAGAGATATTGGAACGCGCTTCAGCATTCGTATGAACAAAGATGGTAGTGCAAATGTGGCGGTCGCGGAGGGGTATGTGAAGATTTATGTCTCATCCGGAGCTTTCCAGATCAATGCGCTTGAACAGGCTGATTTTGATGACCACAATATTAGCAAACATAGACTGGTGACTGAGCGTGATATCGCTCCTTGGCATCATTAATCTGTTGCGGTTGTGTCTTGACGGTTACTCGATTTGACGATGTGCCTGTTCGATCCAATTGAGATATTCAAGCCGACATTTTATTGTCGCACCTCCTGGCGTCAATGTATGTTTCTTCGGCTAATCGTTGAGTTAGTGCACTGAGTATGACAAATGAATTTAACTTGCTGAGAAAAGGTTCGGATTATGAAAAAATTTATCATGATTGGCTCTTTAGTTTTTTCTATAACTCTCTATGGATATTTTGTGCTAACAGGCGAGGAAGCCGTGCTTGCCTATGTATTATTAGGATTGCTTGCTGCATTTGTTTGTGCAATGTTATATCTAACAGAAAAATAGCGATAAAAGATAGAGAGCGCTTGTTTCTAAATCCACCGAATTCTTTTCATTTATTAATATTTGACACGAACCCGATAGATAAGCTTTGTCTCATTATCGGCAGCTACGGGTACTTTCCATTCGACTTGGCCAGCCTTTAGTTTTGTATGAGGTAAAGACTCTGAAATAATTGTCCAATCACCAGGAATGGGTTCTCGGACTTGAACAACGACGGCCTCTTTTTTTGCATTTCTTAGCGTGATTTGATAAGCGCTTTCAAAAATGCTGCCATGTTGCATAGTACCTCCAAGTTGCTGGAAATCGGTTTGGACTTTATCAGCCGTGATATCAAATATCTTCCCTAATTGAAGACGGATCAATGCGTTACTGGCTGCATGGTCGATGTAATCTTCTCCTATATATTGACTCTCACTCTGGAAATCCTTTTTGTAAACACGAATAATACCTTTTGGCAGAGGAATGCCTAGACCTTCACCTGTATTACGAAAATTGATAAACACATTGATTTTGTATGGCTGGTTAATCGAATCGTGTCTCGACGAATAATAGTAATCTGCACCCTCTAGTACATATTCTTTGTTAAAAGGAATATTTGTTGCAGACATGAGCGCAACTTGCTTAGTTTGATTCTCTGCAAGCGTGGTAAGGTGAGGCAAGTTATAGAGATGGTATTCAAACAATGATTCCTGTTTCATTTGTGCAACATCGGCAGACTCTGCTGCAAACGCCATCATTTTTTGGTTGATGTGATGGGCAGGCTGAGCACGGTTAATGTCGCCCGAGACCAAATGCAGCTTTACATTCTGATAAGTCATGCCACTTTGATTCGTCAGCGTGACAAAGCTATTCACATCGAGCATATGATTTGTTTCGTTCAGGGCAATGACATAATCAGCGCGCCACGATAGGCCTTCTGTCAAATAAGAAAGTTCCAGATCATGCGTGCCCTGTGGTGAGTTCAATAGCGAGATCAGTAAAGTAGGCTTGTCGCGCAAGTCTCTTGGCACGCCTGGAAATATCAGCCGTCCTGGAGTGCCTGTTTCAATTCGATCATCGAATTTTAGAATAATGCCTTCATTGATAGTCAGTATTGTCGCAGTCTCGCTTGTTTCAATACCCGATACTGGATTCGTTCGAATAACTTTGATTTCCTTTCCTATATATTTTTCTAAAAGTTTGTTCGGTGTCAGAAGATCAAAATCGAAATTTTGTTCGAGTAATTGGAATTCTCCAGGTGCTGTAAGATTACGTAAAATCGCCGTCTCGGAACGAATCTGGGTCGATACATTGCGCCAGGCCAATCGATTAACACCCTGATCCAGATTGACATTGCGTGTATCCTTGATTAGAGCCAGATTCTCATTGTAAATAGTAATGGAGACGCTTTTTTGATCTTGCGCTGTTGATACTTTTTCTTCTATTGACCCTGCAAATGAGCAGGTTGCAATGGTCAAAAAGTTCAGTAGTAGGACCGCCATTATGGGGTACTTGCCACGATTATAGTTATGTTCCAGCTGTTCCAACATCTCTGAAAATCCAATTTTGGTCATCATGATAAATATTCTCACTCAATGTAAGATTAGCGAATAATAAGCCATATTAAAATGTCTCGCTTTCGGGTTATAATGCCGCCTGCACTTCATACCTGTCTGCAGCAGAAATACCGCTCGCAGACATTTTCAAGTGCCCGGGTGGTGAAATAGGTAGACACAAGGGACTTAAAATCCCTCGGGCTTAAACCGCCCATGCCGGTTCGACTCCGGCCCCGGGCACCACGATTTAGAAAATCGTAGTATCAACGGGATATTTGACCTATGTCAGATTTAATAGAAATTACCTTTTATTCTGTGATTGCTTTAGTTGCAGGATTTATTATCGCTCAGAAATTTCTTAATAAATAAGACAATTTTTGAATGATGTGTAATTTTTCTGTTTGATTTTCTTTCGCCATTTCTGTTTTCGGTTAAATCATCTGCAACAATTTTACAAACATCAATACATTCGCATTGTTATTGAAAAAAGTATTGAATCGCCCTAGGCTAGTTAGGGCGATCTCTAGTTTGGATTGTAATTTAGTCCACAATCAAGCTCTACTACTAACCTGGCAATTTGCCATCTGATATTGTTGATTTACTCTTTGCGAGTGCACGATTTTGTTAAAAACGTAATTATAATTTGTGTAACTTTTATACAAATGCCGGAAAAGCAATGTTCGTTTGAGTTTATTGAATAACATGCTGTATTAATGCTATTTTTAATGAATGATTGATACCGAAGCGGGAAAGAATCAGATAAAATGACCCTCTGACTTTAAATTCAGAGAACTATTTATATGAATTTATAAATTATTACTTATTACTGAGAAATTTAGTCAGGCCCAGAAACTAAATTGATACGAACCATTATGATTGACATAGTAAATTAACCTAAATTCGACAGACTTTTTGCTTGCATAAAGCCCTGCAGTTTTTACAATACTGGCTGTAATAAATAAAAAAAGAAAAAGGTGATATGCATTACCAGAACTTACTTTGCATAGGTGATAGCCAAACTTATGGCGCGCGCACCTATGGATGTTATCCTTTATACCTTGCGCAAATATTGACTGCGCGAACGCCTTACCAATGGCGTGCCATTAATCGTAGTGTGAATGGTTATACGGCGCGCGATTTATGGTTTCTACTCAATCAAGACATCGAGACAATCAGCGATACTTATCAAGCTTGTGTGTTGATTGGCACCAATGATGTCGGCAATGAAACACCGATCGAACTTTTTGAAGAGTATTACCGGCAGATTTTACGAACGCTGTTAATTAAACGCTATAAAGCTATTTTCTGCGGGGAAATTCCGCCTATTTATCCCGATGGTCATATTTTCTTCTGCAAAAACACTGTTGAACTACGCGATCAATATAACACTGCGATCAAAGCGCTTTGCGCCGAAAGTAAGAGCATCGTGTGGGTGCCCATCAATGGCTTGAAGCGTGATTGCTATGTTGATCCTGTTCATTTCAACGAGCAGGGAAATCGCCATGTGGCTGAATCATTTTCTATCGCTATTCTTGAGCGGTGAAAGTAGGAATAGTTCTCGGTACTCGACCCGAGGTTATGAAAAACTATGCCATCGTGCAAGCACTTCGTGAGGCATCCATTGATTTTGTTGTGTTGCATACGAACCAGCATCAGGATCCGTTATTGCGCGACGTAATATTTAACAGAATGGGGTATGAGCCGGATTTTATTTTTCCTCATGTTTATAGTATTGGTGCGGCAATCGATTGGGTTTGTAAATTGATTCACCTATATAAAATCGATTTGATTCTTGTAAATGGCGATACCGCTGCTTCACTGGTAGGTGCACTTGCCGCAATTTATTCTGATGTCGAATTGGCTCATGTCGAAGCTGGCTTACGTTCTTTTGATAACCGCATGTATGAAGAACGTAATCGGATTATGGTCGATAGTGCTGCGCACTATCTTTTCGCTTACACACAACATCAGGTTGAGTACTTAAAAAAAATACCCGATTTACGTGGACAGATATTCAATGTCGGCAATACCACTGTCGATTTAATTCAGGATTTTTCGCATGCATTGATCAAATTGCGTACGGATAATTATGCTTATGTAACTTTACATCGCAAAGAATTTACCGAAAACTACCACAGAATGACGAGTGTCTTTACAGCACTGAATGCTTTGGCGGACGAATTTGATGCGATGATTTTTCCCATGCATCCCCGCACGTGGTCGGCCGTCAAAAATCACGGCTTAAGTCAGGATCTTTTGTCACGAATAACGGTGATCGATCCAGTCGATCCCCTTACTTCGCTTTCATATGAAAAATTTGCAGAGGTCATCATTACGGATAGTGGCACAATTCAGGAAGAAGCATACATTTTTGGCGTGCCTTGTGTTACTGTACGGGAAAATACCGAACGGCCGGAAACGATTGCTGCCGGGGCCAATGTTTTAACTGGATTTTCTCCAACAGTTATTTGCGAAAAAGTATCTCTGCAGAAGCGCTATCGCAAGCAAAAGTTTCCACCCGTCTATGGTGAGCATGGAGCGGGCAAACGTATTGTGCAGATTCTGAAAGCGTATTTTCCAGGTGGTTATAGCTGATGACTGCCAATAGTCAGCTTATTGCGTACATTTTTGCCGAAGTACGGTAATCAACTCATCGTTTATTGAAAATTCTTTAGGGTTCTCAGGAATTAATCTTATGATAGTCAGAAATTCATGAGGCAGGTGGGCTTCAGTTTCGATCTTTATCGTGTTAATTGCTTCTCGAAATCCATACTTTCTAGCAATCCAGCCTAGGGGAAGATCCGCATTGCCGTGATATAGCCTTGGTGTTCCTCCTGTAAAATGGATAGACCAAAGGTTTTCTTCTTGCCGGATTAAGATTCTTTGCGCAAGTAAATCAAGCGGCGCATCGATATGCCAATGCATGGCAAGATGATGTTTGCCTTTGCCTTCAATACGATCCCAGACAATCCAACCAATCGTGTGATCATATATCAGTGCCCGCCAGTGGAGTACTTCGATATCCGAATAGCCGTTGTGGTTAGCCAACAGTACAATCCTGCCGTTAAAGTTTTGATGATGCCACACTAGATTTGCGGTATAGGGCTGTAGCCAACCGAATGAGGTTTTATGATTTTGCAATGCCTGGTCGCGACCATCGACCACAACGGTATTGTGTGCGGCTGTGCCGCGAAAATAGTGTCTAAAATGTGGTTCTTTATCGTAAAGATAAGTTCCTGGATCAACAAGTATTGGCTGGCTGTCAATGTCCCAGCAAACCGATAATGCATCAGCATGTCCGTGGCCAAATCCGGATGCAATGCCAAGTTTGCCATGACTAAATCGCATCATGCCATGATTGACTGTGCCTGATATTTTTGAATATCCGGAGGGGCTGAAAATTTGCAGCGGGTATCCCGGTGCATGATCAATTTTGTTATCATTTTTCCAGGATAGCTGGAGGTAAGGTGACAATGCATAGCCATCGTCGCTATCGCCAACAGCAGGTAAGTAATCGGGTGAAGAGGCAAATGCTTGTAAAAATGCGCTTCCTCGCTGCCAGGCTTGTTCAATTACATTGGGTACAGGCCGATTATGATGTTTTAAAAGCATTGTTATAAGTCCACAGAGATCGACGATCAAAGCGAGATAACGAAAAGATTGCTCGCGATTGCCGCCATCCTCGAGAATCTGAATGCTTGCTTCCCGTTCCATATGACATAAACCTATCAGCGACCATTCGTTGGCATCCGGAAATTCCGGAAAAAGTACGCCCGCATAGATGAGTCCTGCGCACTCACCGATTGTATGGTTTCCTGCATACGAGTACAGGCAAAGTCTGCGTCGAATAAAATAAGCATGGCTGTGAACAAGATATACGAGATTTTGCCAAGCTTGTGTACTCACTTGGTTATTTCTGATCAAATCGAATGCATGGCAAATACTGATTAACCTCAATGCGCATTCCATAGTGGAAATATAATGTATTCCAAACAGCCATGGATTACTATCAAGCCATGACTGCAAAGCTGCTTCGATTTGTTGCGTAAGTTGATGCTGAGTGTGGGAATTATTTGTTAGATTGGCGGCTAAACCTAACGTTACCAGATCTTGTAAGCGCGACCGATTCCAAGCGAGTTGGATATCACCAATTGGATTACCTGACGAAAAATGGATGCGTGCAAAAAATTTAACAGGCCACAACTGCTGAGTGCTGGGTTCTTCATGCCAATTGCGGATTGCAGGCATTGAATAATATTGAGGCGCTGGAATCGCTTCATGGCGCCAAGGAAGATCCGGAAGGCACGATTGATTACTGTGGCAAAAAACGTAGCATGCAGGATCTTGTTTTTTTTTGAATGGCAAGCCATAACCAATCTGCATTTTGATCCACATTTTCAGTAGAGATAAGTGTCTCACTACCCGGTATAACAATTCCTCTAAGGTCATTGTCGTTCTCACTCGTTAAAAATAAATCAATACCTCAGATTTTTTGAACGTTCCTCAGTATTAATAGATACTATCTTCAAACACGATATTAATTGATTTTCCTCGTAATGCTTTTGTCTAGGCTTGAAATTTATTCTAGTATGTGATTTTAAGAAAAATTTTTATTAACTGCTTATCAACAGTGGCAGCAAATTACTAATATCAATTTTTATAATAATATTAACCGGTTATTTGTGACTTGGGCGTCCCGTAGCACGATGAATCCTGACTCATCCCTATCCACATTTGTTGTACCAAGTCGAGTGGGGAAGGGGGTTGTTAAATTAGAAGCTGATAGTGGAGATGAATGTGTGAACAAATATTGTTGCGGGTATCAGATGGTTGTTGCAGTATTCACTACTTGGCTGACTGCTTGACAGCGTCGCTGATTCTGTTTGCCCATGCCGAAGCTTCCAATTCCATTTTTGTGAACTCGCTGAAGTTGAGAAACCCCATATCTGACAGCATCGAAGCGGCTTTTTCATACTCACCTTTTTCATAGGCCTCGATCAATTGCAATTGCCGTCCTAAATAACCGCGCCGGTCTATCAATGCGTCGCTCATATCTTTCTGAATACTCAATGTTTCAACAAGCTTTGACATTTCTATGCCCAGCAAGGTGTCCAGCAAAGATAAAACACCTACCATAAAAGCGCGGTCCTGATGATTCTTATCGTGCGGACGATCTGCAATAGCAATCAATTCAAGTAACTTGCCGCGTATTGACGCAGTTTGCATCAAAATATCGGATGAACTGCCATTTTTCTGTTTTTTAGCGGCATAAAGTAATATTTGTATCCATCGTTGTAATTGCTTGCGGCCCAATATCATAATCGCGCGTTTGATCGAATTAACTTTGCTGGGTAAGCCGCTTGCAGCTGAGTTAACTATACGCATCAGGTTGTAGCTCAAGCCAGGCTGATATTTGAGTTCATTTTCGATGTCGTAAACTTCACTATCTTTAACAACCAGTAACAATAATTTCAATAAAGATAGTTTTGTGGGATCAATGCGCTTGCCAGAAATGATTTCCGGCTTTGCAAAATAGAATCCTTGCAACATCTGGAAATTTAAGGCGATACAGCGTCTGGCAACATCCTGAGTCTCAACTTTTTCAGCCAATAATAAAACCGGCCAACGTTTAAGTTCTCTCAACAGACTGAGTAACTGATGCACACTTAGGTTATTGACATTAATTTTTACGACATTGATTAATGGCATGATGTGGCAATATTGTTGAGTGAGCTGAACAACGTTGGATAATGCCAGTTGATAGCCTTTTTGTTTAAGATACATGCAACGGTGAATGATTTGATCGTTAATCGATACGCTTCTCAAGATTTCGAGAACTACATGTTTTCTTGGCAATGTGAGAATAGCGTCATTCATTAATAGTTGCGAATCGACTTTAATGAAGCCACGCCGTTTTCCAATAACATTTTCTATGCCTAATTCACCATAAGCTTCAACAATGACATTTGCTGAAGCGGAAGAATTATTGGTGACGTTGGCGTTAATTTGCGGATCGGAACGGAAGAGGAGTTCGAATGCGACGATATTTTGTTTGCTGTCTAGAATCGGTAGTCTGCCTAGATACACTTCATTCATGTTTTCTCCCATTTTTCACAACCCATCTTGCACGTTATTTATCGTCCAAGACGGGATCAACTTGAGTTTTGGGGGTGAAAACGCAGAAATGGCAGGGAATATGGATTCTTATTGTTAATCCTATAGTTATAGCCGTCAGCTGCTGAGGTTATTGCACTGTTCTCGGGTTTTTCTACTCAAACCATATGTGTCCGGGTGCTTGACCACATTCTATTGTTGTTTGCTATCATCGTTATCGGGCACCATATGAGCTCGCTCGAGAGGCAGGGTTTCACCACGGAAAAATTTCGGTTCTTGCAGGTTCCACAGTACCATCAGCGGTATGCCAATCAGTAAAGTAATCACTCCGATTAGAAATACCGCACCGATTCCGGCTATTGATCCGCTCGAACCATAACCTGGATCCATCATATTCCAGGCTTGAATGATACTTACTGCAATCAGAATAATAGTGGCAATAGCGGGCAAAATGACTTGTGACAGAGCCGTGTGCCAATGATTAAACGCGGTACGATGAAAATAGAATACGCACGATAACGCTGCAACTGTGTAGTAAGTACATACTGCGATACTGACACTATGGATTGCATCTTTGACAATAGATTCGCTGATCAGGCTAAGAGTAATATAGATAATCAATGTCATCACGCCGATCATCCAAGTTGCAAACTGAGGTGTATGCGTTACTTTGTTGACCAAAGAAAATTTACGCGGAATGGCTCGATATGTAGACATGGCCAGTGCAACGCGTGCTGCGGGCATGATAGTGGAGATTGTCGCTGAAAACGCCGAGATAGCGACAATCAGTGCTGCAACCAATGCGCCTTCTGCGCCGATGATATCGGTTACCAGCACTGTTATCGTTGAGTCGATATTGTCTTTAAATGTTAGGCTGGATTGGTTTTCTGCATCGATGCCAGCATAGGCCAATGCCGCAATGGAAAATATGACATACGTGATAATGGTGATAATCATCGCAATGATACCGCTTTGTCCGGCTTGTTCCGAATTTCCGGCCGTTTCTTCTGACATTGCCAGCGATGCATCAAATCCCCAGAAAATGAATAATGCGATGAGAAAACCATTCAAGAAGGCACTAAATGACGGTATCTCAAAAGGATTAAACCATTGCAGAGAAAACGGCGCAGCCGTTACAACTGCATTTCCTTGCAGGATATGTATATACAACATCCCTGCCAGAGCAATGAGTCCGCCATACTGAAGAAAAGTCAGGATCATGGTTGTGCGGGAAGATTCCTTAGCCCCAAGCGCTGTGAGATAAGTCGTACTAAAAATAAACAGAATCGCTACTACAAAGTTGAACCACACTGGAATTTTTGCCAAGCTAAATAAAACTGCCAATGCGTTGACTGTAATTTGTGTTGCAGTAACGCCGGCCATCATACTTGCCAATAGCAACGCCCATCCGCCGAACCATCCAGCTCGTGGTCCGATGGCCTTTGTGCCCCATGTAAAAACGGTGCCGGAATCCGGCGCAGAAGTGGTTAAGTGTTTATAGGATAGTGCTACGAAGAACATCGGAATTACTGAAAGAATGAATACAATCGGTAATTGATAGCCACTTTCGGAAGCGCCATAGCCCAATGCGCCGGTTAATGAATAGGCGGGAGCGGTTGCTGCCAGGCCAATGGTTACCGCTGCTGATTTGGATACGGATCCTTTTTTCAGTCCCTTGGCCTTCAGGCCGTGCATAGCTGTTTCTTCGTGCATCTGATATCTCTTTTATTTTTTAAGAATTTCGAGAATTTCTTTTTTTAAGAGCTGGAAAGTAGCAAAGATTATGTGTGAAGTCAAAACGCTTTCGTATAGCCAAAGTCAACGATGACATTTGCATTTCGGTGCAACTTTGGTAAATTCTTAACTTCGCAAAAGCTGTTGAAAAGCTCTTTACTATTGGCTATGGCCACTGAGGTGTTATTGTGGTGGCCGATTTTTGGTTTACTTACTTTACCAAGGAGAATCATGCAGCATAATCCAGGATTTTTACAATTAGTTCAACAAGCGAGGCGGAGAATAAAAGAATGCTCTGTTTCAGATGTGCAGGCTAGATTAGCACGGGGAGAATCGTTTCATTTTATCGATGTACGGGAAGATCATGAATTCTGGATAGACCATGCAGCAGGTGCTCTCCACCTTGGGAAAGGCATTATTGAACGGGATATCGAAACTGCGATACCCGATAAACAAGCGCCTATCGTTTTATATTGCGGTGGAGGATTTCGTTCAGTCCTAGCGGCTGATGCGCTACTGCAAATGGGTTATACCAATGTGATGTCGATGGACGGCGGAATTAGGGCCTGGCGTGAGGCAGGGGGCGCCCTTGAAAAAGACAAGTCGATTTAGAATGTGAAGGTTAAATGAAAAGCGAACTTCTATTCAGGCAGGTATTGTTAATAACGTGTGGCCCCAACTCGATCGGGGTTTGATAGCCCATTGCGGGGGTTGCTTGTTGTGCATTATAAAAACATCAAAGAAGATTCAGCATCGCTCATCAGTAAGTTCAATCGGTTAAATGGCATCGGTTTAAGTTAAAGGTTGTCAAATAAATAAATATGATAGTTAATTTATGTCATTAAACACTCAATTGCTCATTTCTTGACGTATCAAACGTATATGACTACTATGAAAAAGGAAACGGTATGGATTATCGCTGTTTTCAATATGTTTCTTTAATCATTAAAAGGACTCATTATGTTAAAGTTTAAAAGCACGTTAGTAAGTGGTATTGTTTCTGTATTGTTTGCCGGTTCACTGGTCAATCTAGCACATGCTTCGGATGCACATCATGCACATAAAGGTTTAAATTATGGTAGTTTTACTAAAGAACATGACTTATTAACCCCGAAGGGTTATCGCGAATGGGTATTTGTTGGATCCCCAGTAACTCCCAAAGATATGAACGATGGAAATCCTGCATTTCCCGAGTTTCATAACGTATATATCGATCCTACAAGTTGGGATCATTGGAAAAAAACGGGTGAATTCCGTGACGGTACTGTAATCGTTAAAGAACTGGTTAGTGTAGGTGCTAAGGAATCCGCCAGCGGGAATGGCTATTTTCAAGGTGAATTTCTTGGGATTGCCGCTACAGTAAAAGATTCCAAACGTTATCCCGACAGACCTGGTAATTGGGCGTACTTTACTTTTGAATCTTATGAAGCTAAACAAGGAGTAATCCAAGCGGATGAAGCTTGTGCAGCTTGCCACAAAGCTAATGCCGCACAAGATATGGTTTTCACTCAACACTATCCTGTATTGCGGGCTGCTAAGCCAGGCAAAAAAGACTAAACAGCATTCTGCCAAAATAATTAAAATAAGGTGACGGTCAATCTGACAGGTACTAAGAAATTAGTAGCTTAATACGTCAAATTGCCGTCCGGTTTTTTCTGGCAGTTTGAATTGCATCTCAGAATCTGCGTTTCCTAGTAATCCTAGTACAGCAGAACTGTTTTGCACTTTCATAATGTTAAGAGTAATGTGGTTTTTTCAAATATTCCTAAACAAGATGCCACCAGATAAACTGTTTTGAATGTCTAAAGCTTTTATTGATTTTTTTATTCAATGACATTCAAAGAACCAGGCAGGTGGATATTTTTTGGATGTAATTGACACCAAATTGTAAATGCACCAGCTTTATCTGCCACTAAAGAGATGACTTTAGTTTCGCCTGCTTTAATTATTTCTTTAATACCGTATTCATCAATGGCAAATCCTTCACTGATTGGGGATTTGTTCTCAACGGTTATTTTGACTGAAGTTCCCTTTTTGACAACTAGTGTTTCAGGTTCATTCAAGACATTAAAAGCACGAATATTGGTAACTGTCACACCTTCAACCTTGAGTTCTGGAATATTGGTGTCGTAAGCATTGACAACTACTTTAAAATTTTGTTCTGCCGCGTGGGAAATGCCAGTTAATAGCAAGCCCGCGACTGAACTTAAAAGCATCATTTTGGTTATCTTCATAAATATACCTCCTTCAAATATATTATGTGTTAGTGAAATTGCTGTTTGCTTTGCACATTTAAGCGCATAAGCGGTAGCTACTCTAGATTGGATAATTGCAGCTGTCAATATTCAATTTTTTAGATGTATTCAACAGGTACTTGCATAAGCGATAGTAAGAAAATAATTTGATGTTCAATTTCTAGAAATTGTTTTTCCATTCTCGCAGTGCTGTAAAAGTGTTTAATGGGCCAGTAAGTACTTGTTTGGAGTGATTCTTTACATGATCAATGACCGCCTGCTGGTCACAACGCAAGAATGGATTAACCGCTTTCTCTAGCATTAGTGTCGTCGGAATCGTTGGGATATTTTCGTTGCGTAATTTTCGCGCGGCTATTTCCAACTCGGCAAGCTTAGAATTTTTTGGATCAACGGTTCTGGCAAAACGTATATTGTCTAACGTATATTCATGTGTGCAATAAATCAATGTATCATCAGGCAATTGAGAAAGCTTTTGTAGAGACTGATACATTTGCTGTGGGGAGCCTTCGAATATCCTTCCACATCCGCATGAGAAAAGTGTATCGCCGCAAAATACCATGTTCATTGGATTTGAGGCAAAATACGCAATATGCCCTTGCGTATGCCCAGGGGTATCCAGCACGGTGAGATTAAGTGAAATTTCTTTTAAATTGACATGATCACCTTCATTGAGAGGGTGAGTCATTGACGGAATAAATTCATTTCGTGGACCGTATACAGGTACATCGAACGACTTGAGTAATGCCTTGTTTCCGCCGGTATGATCATTATGGTGGTGGGTGATAAGAATTGCGCTTAAGTGTAATTTTTTTAATTCAAGATATTCAATAACAGGTGTTGCTATGCCTGGATCCACAATGACAGCATAATTTTGATTATGAATCATCCAGATATAGTTATCTTTAAAGGCATGAATCGGGTAAATATTCAACATGAAATTTTTGTGTAAAAATCGTTCAATTTAGAACTGGTATGCTTAACATACTTTGATTAATAAGCTGGCAATTAATGGATATCGATAATCATCAGCATTGGTTCGAATCTCCTCTTGGCCGATATTTGATTGAGCATGAGTTTCGTTATTTTGATCAGACTGTGGCTAATATATTTGGCTATAATGCAGTACAGATAGGATTGCCTCAATTCAATTTCTTGCGTTTGAATAGAATGCCTTTGCATTTTTCAATAGGTCCGGATAAAAGTGTATCGCTGCGAGCTACGGCTGATTTTCTTCCCATTCAGAGTAATAGCATGGATCTCGTTATTTTGCCACATGTGCTTGAATTTGATTCAAACCCGCATCAGATTTTGCGGGAAGTGCATCGTATCTTGATTCCTGAAGGTCATATTGTGATTTCGGGTTTTAATCCACTGAGCTTGTGGGGCGGTTGCCGCTATTTAAAATCGAGGCGGCGTCAATATCCATGGAATGGAAACTTTATTGCGTTATCTAGACTTAAAGATTGGCTGAAATTATTGGGTTTTGAGATGACCGGAGGACGACTGAGCTGTTATGCACCGCCATTTAAACAAGTAAAATGGCTCCAGCGTTTTAATTTTATGGAAGCGGCGGGTGATCGCTGGTGGCCAATTTCAGGAGGAGTTTATTTTTTGCATGCGGTTAAGCGCGTGCATGGTATGCGAATTATCAAGCCGGGTTGGAAAAATTGTTTTGATACAAAAGCAAGAGTGGCATCCATCACACAGAAGTTTAATAAAAATACCACTAAAAAATTGCCCGGTAATATGAATCCCGCTGACAAATTAGAAAAATCATGAATCAGGGTGGCAATAAAGTGGTGGAAATTTATACGGATGGCGCATGCAAAGGAAATCCGGGAATTGGAGGCTGGGGTGCTTTATTGAAATATGGAGATTATGAACGTGAAATTTTTGGCGGTGAGAAATTGACTACCAATAATCGCATGGAATTAATTGCGGCAATACGCGCTTTGGAGTCATTGAAGCGACCATGCAAAGTCCATTTACATACAGATTCAGTGTATGTTCAGAAAGGCATCAATGAGTGGATGGATGCGTGGAAAATCCGCAATTGGTTAACATCCGCAAGGAAGCCAGTAAAAAATGAGGATTTGTGGAAATTGCTTGATAACTTAGCGCAACAACATGAGATAGAATGGTATTGGGTGCGCGGTCATGCAGGGAATGATGGCAATGAGCGTGCTGATGCATTGGCAAATCGCGGCGTAGAAATGATTGCAGCCAAACAAGCGCTGCATTCATAAGTTTTACTATGCGCCAAATAATTTTAGATACGGAAACAACAGGCTTGGATTATAAGCACGGTCACCGTATTGTGGAGTTAGCAGCCGTAGAGCTCAGTAATAGGCAATTTAGCGGTCACAATTTTCATTATTATCTTAATCCTGAACGAGATAGCGATGATGGTGCTTTGCAAGTGCATGGCTTATCTTCTGAGTTTCTTCAGGACAAACCGAAATTTTATGAAATTTCGGCTGAGTTTTTAAATTTTATCCATGGAGCAGAGCTTATTATCCATAACGCACCGTTTGATGTCGGGTTTCTTAACCATGAGTTAAATTTAATCGATCTGCAACCGCTTGACAATTACTGTTTGCAGATAACTGATACCTTAAAGTTAGCCAAAGAGCTCCATCCTGGTAAACGCAATAATCTTGATGCCTTATGCGAACGTTACAACATAGATAATTCCAGGCGTACACTGCATGGCGCTTTACTAGATGCCGAATTATTGGCTGAAGTGTATTTGGCCATGACACGCGGACAAGAAAGCTTGCTTATCGACCTGGGTCACAGCGATTTCTTGCAGCATCCTGTAGAACAGTGGCAATGTCATGATCTCAAAGTCATTCAAGCGACAGCCCACGAACTTCAGCAGCATCTGGCTGTGTTAGAAAATCTTACTCGCGAGAGCGGCGGTAAGTGTTTGTGGGAAAAACTGGAAGCGAATGATTCAACAAGCATAGTATAACTGGTACTACGCTCATGCAGCCTACTGTAATCATTAATCAGCATCGTCAAACAGCACTGGTAGTCGCAAACCAAGGTAAAGATTTCCTTGTCATCAAATTGAGTAAAAGAAAATTAGCGGTAACTAAACTATCCATAGAACAAATCAAAATGCAAGGCTATATTACGAGTGATTATTCTCCAAGGCTCGCAGCACAATCTTATTTGCAGCATGGTGCAGGTGTGAGCGAGAAGGCAAAAAAATATCTTAATAAAATTATAAAGACGGAATTTTCCGGTCGTTTGTTTTTTTCTTGACCGGCGCTGGGCCCTATAACACAGTGCCAATTAAAATCACACATACTCCCTCTATTTTTGGATTTAGTCATCGCTGAGCTTGCCATAAAGTTCGTTGATTTAATGTCTTATCAACCACTTGACTAAATAGCGGACTCTACTTATATTGAAAAAAGTTTTTGCGTGTTATCTCTTTGCTTAATCAATGAAGACCCTAGAATTAAGTTCTATGTTTTGTTAAGAAAGAGCGCTGACATTGATTATAAAATCCGGCTAGTTCATACCGTCGTTATTCACTCGAAATGGCGCTATCACTAAAGTTAGTGATTTTTTCTAGAAAAGCTGCATCTGAAGATACTTTATCAGTTTATGCGGCTCAACTGGTTACTGTATAACAAAACCGGGAAAAATTTTGGTTTTTAGCAGGCTACTGAAAACTTTTTCTGCCTGCTGGCGAATAAACAAGGCACTACGAGTCTATCGAACTTAAGGCTCATCAGTTGTGCCAATTGGATAATGGTTTATATTTTCTCAATTTTTCGTTACATCGATTTCTATGCACCTCAAAATTAAAAATATTAGCATTTACTATCCGACTTGGCCCGTTGAGACTACTTATTTCCGGCAGATTCCAAAGATAAGTTGGTGCAGGATTCTGGCTAGTTTTCATAATGAGAAATGTATATTCTAATTTATATAAAAAATATGTTCGGCCGCATCGCACTGATGCGGCAGGACCATGGCGATGGTTTTTTAATACCAGTACAGTCCTACAATCTGCATATTCGGCTGGATCGCTGACATTTGACCGATTACGCTTTGCATTGAAACAATGTGACATTGAATTACTGTATACGCAACGCGAAGCGGTTAATTTTGATATAACTTGTATTAACCTGCTGCGCAGGGCGGATAAGCGAAAGTTCATCAAGAAGCAATTAAGCAGAGCAGGCTTAGATTTTAAAATTTTTCCTGCAATTGATGGTTTGATACTTGACCATCACCGGCTGGTTGATGATGGCATATTGGCTCCGGATAATTATTGTCCCGCTACCAGTAAACCATTAACATCAGCGCAGATTGGTGTTTATCTTTCTCACTACGAATTGTGGAAAGCAGCGCTTCGATCGCCAAATAAAATATCACTCATTCTCGAGGATGATGCGCTATTTACCTGTGACAAGCCAACTTTGCAAGAATATGCCCGGCATATTCCTGCCGATACAGATTTATTTTTTATTAATCATAGAAAAAACAAAATAAAACATGTCACCTTGCATGCATCGAAGTTTGCTTGCCATTTCTGGGGACTGACTGCCTATTTCCTTACTAAGCAAGGCGCAGAGAAGCTGATAGCCATGTCTTTGCCAATTCATAAAAGCGCTGATGAGTCTATTAGCGAGCTCAACGAAATCGGCAAGCTCAACTGTTATTGTTCCCGGCAAGAGTTGGTGGTGGAATGCAGCAACCCCAAGGATGCAAAAAACTTCCGTTTCTCGAGCGACATTATCAGCAGGGTGCAAAAGTAATCCGCTAGGTTTTGCGGAATGCCGGTGTCTTTCAAGAAATTTATTTACTGGATATTTTGGCCGGAGTGAGACATTCAGACTGAAATGGGTAAGGCCGCGCGAGTCCAAAACCTTGAACATAGTCGACTCCCATATCTTCTAGTAACTTCAAGGTCTCATTATCTTCAACCCACTCGGCGATCGTTTTCAATTCCATCACATGTCCAATATGATTGATAGCCTCGACCATTGCCCGGTCTATCGGATCGCTAGGTATGCCTTTTACTAATCGCCCATCAATTTTCAGGAAATCCAAAGGGATATTTTTTAAAAATCCAAATGAAGACAAACCGCTGCCAAAGTCATCCATTGAAAAGCGGCACCCGAGTTGTTTTAAAGTTTGCATAAATTTCATGACATGCTGCAGATCTGCCAGCGCAACATTTTCGGTAATTTCGAAACATATATTGGATGGGTTTCCACTATAATTTTTTAAACTGTGGACTACAAAATCAAGAAAGTCTTCGTTGCTCAGTGCATGGGCCGACAGATTGATGGCATACATATTTTTGGGATTGTGCTGTGAGCGGTCTTTAAGTAGCTTAAATGATTGCTCCACTACCCAGCGATCGATAGCGAGCATCTGATCGTAGCGTTCTGCGGAAGGTAAAAAAGAGCTGGGGGGAATCAATTGGTTTTGTTCGCCTTGCAAGCGGAGAAGAATCTCTCCATGTTCTTCGATTTCGTTTTTATCGGTAATGGCTATGATAGGCTGGAAATATAAGCGTAGCCGCTGCTCTGCCAGGGCTTGCTGTATGCGAGGCAGCCAATGCATTTCACCGGATCTTTTTTGCAGTACATTATCGTCTGCCTGATAAATATGAACGCGGTTTCTTCCTCTGTCTTTGGCAACGAAACAAGCACTATCAGCGGCGCTCATTGCATTTGCAAGTCCTTCATTACGATGGGTGATAGGAAATAATCCTATGCTGACACCAATGGTGAAAGTTTTGTCTTGCCATCTAAAACGAAAATCTTGCACCAATTCGCGCAATGCATTGGCTACTTGCAGTGCTTCATTTTTTGGGCAATGTTCCAAGATCACGCCGAATTCATCGCCGCCCAGTCTTGCCAGCGTATCGCGGGTGCGCAATTTGGAGTACAGTAATGCTGTTACTTGGCGTAGCAATTCATCGCCTGCGCTATGTCCGCAAGTATCATTAATGACTTTGAACTGGTCTAAATCCAGAAATAGCAGGGCGTGGGTATCGTGCTTGCGGGTAGACGTTAGAATTTTTCCGAGTCTATTTTCAAATTCGTCGCGGTTCAATAAACCGGTCAGTGAGTCGTGTGCTGCTTGATACGCAAGTTTTTGTGTTAATTTACGTTGCTCGGTTACATCACGGAAAGTCAGCACAGTTCCGATTACGGCTTTCCGGTCATTCAGAATTGGCGCAATGGAATAATCAATAAAGCATTCATGATTATTTCGTTGTACCAACAAGCTTTCCTGATTTCTGCAGGATTCCCCGGGTGTGTGTAAGCACCTGTTAAGTGGATGATTTTCAACTAAAGTATCGGTGATTGCATCTTTAAGGCGAAATATATCTTGTAATAATGCGCCATTCGCGTCATGGTTTTTCCAGCCGGTATATAATTCCGCGATGGGATTTAAGTAAGTTATTCTTCCCGTTGAATCTGTGGTAATGACCGCATCGCCAATGCTGGCCAACGTGACCTGGAAGAGTTCTTTTTCCTGTTGCAGAATATCTTTTGATAAAGCAAGCGCTGCAGTGCGTTCAACCACTCGTTGTTCCAATTCTTCCTTAGCGCATTGCAGTGCCTGGTGTGCCATATCTTTTTCGACGATTTGTTTTTGTAGTTCGAAATTGATTACTTTCTGACGATTCTTAGCAACGTACAGTCGATTTAATAACTCGAAATTATCGAATCTTAAACTCAGTGAATCGGTAATGGTGCGATGGAGGCGATGCGAGATCCTGCCCATCATCATTACAAAAAATAGAAAAGTAAAAGCTATTGGCAGGCTGGTATCGCTATCCTGATTCAAGATCAGATAACTGAAAGGAAGAATGGCTGGTATGGCGAAAACAAGAAATGCGCTGCGATACGACGATAACGTTGCCATGGCTCCTGCGACCATACCGCCCAGCAAATAAGCGAGAAATAGTTGATGCAGGGCACTGCTTGTAACAAAAAAAATTCCTCCCGCGAGACCCCAAAGTATTCCGGATAGTAGGAGGCCTGCAATAAAATAGTTCCCCCAGATACTTGATTCAGTGGTTGACGGATTATTGCGGAAATACGATTGAATAACAAAAAACCGGATGGCAGCAAGCAGATAGATAGCAGCAAGCCAACCTAAAGCCCAGTGTTTCGATACATAGTTATAAAAAACAAATACAAGAACCAGGGAAATGATTAGCGTGGCAAGTAATGCCTTACTTGCTTGCTGATAGAGCAATTTTATTTGTTCAGCAAGCAGTGCCGCAGAGTGATCCGATTGGCGAAGACCGGATTCTTCCTTATAAGCGTCCAACGGCAATTCATTCTGATCATTTTTCATGGCACTAGGTTATTAGCATTTGCGGATAGGTTGGATTAATCGGCCAATTCACTAAATATATATTAGTGCAATAGGGAAATAAACTTATTTTAATTTACTGTATTTATTGCGATTGGATTTCTATCTGGAGGTATTTTTAACCGCTGTCTGATTAAATAAGCAAGTTGAATTATTGCGGTCGAAAGAGGAGGTTATGTGTTACTCAATTTGGTTGACATTCTGCAAGATATGTTCGAGAATTCAATGAGGTAGCGGAGCATATCGATATCATGATTACTTATAGAAATGGTCACTAGGAGTAAAATGATTAAACAGAATTGTAGCGCAGAACCTTTTTACCTCCATTGTTTCCGTTATCTAGGTGGATTGTTCTTATGTTTTACTCCTTTGGCACACAGTGCCGGCATAGCCATAATGGAACAGAGTGTCAAAGAATTAGGACAGGCTTTCTCAGGTGCGCCGACTAATTTTACTGATGCCAGCATGGTGTTCTTCAATCCGGCAGCAATGAGCCAAATCCGAGGTAAGTTAGTTTCTACGGCAGGGTATGTGATTGCACCGTCTGCAGTATTTCATGATAGTGCTTCGCAATTAAGTCCTGCATTGGGCGGTGTGCCACTTAGTGGCAATAATGGCGGCAATTCTCCTGATCTGGTATCAGTTCCAAATGTTTATTTTGTTCAGGAGCTTACTCCTAGATTAGCATTCGGTTTTGGATTCAACAGTCCCTATGGGATGCGTAACAGCTATCAACCGGATTGGAAAGGGCGCTACCAGGCTCTTGATTCAGAGCTGCTGACGCTGAATTTCAATCCGTCTTTATCGTTCAAGGTTACAGAACGGCTTTCAGTCGGCGCTGGTTTTAATGTTCAGTACCTCGATACCAAACTAACCAATGCAATCGATTTTGGAACTATCTGCCTGCCGGTGTTGGGCCCAATTACGTGTGCCGGTCAGGGATTGTTACCGCAATCTTTCGATGGTCATGTATCACTTAATGGCGACAGTGTCGGTTTTGGTTATAATTTTGGGGCTTTTTACACTTTAAATCAGAATACACGATTTGGCGTCAGCTATCGTTCCAGAATTACTCACGATGTGCATGGTCATGCAAATTTTTCTGTGCCTGATAATGCTTCGGCCTTAACATTAGGCGGTAGCTTCATCGACACCAAGACACGTACCTCAGTCACATTGCCAGATAGTGTGTTATTCGGTTTTTCTCATCGTATGGGGTCGCACTGGGAAGTATCCGCAGATGCATTGTGGACGCATTGGAGTCTGATACGCGAGTTGAGAACTGATTTTTTGTCAGCGCAGCGCGATGATGTTATGGATTTGCGATGGAAGGATACGTGGCGGCTTGCTGCTGGCATCAATTATTTTTCTGAGGATAATAAATGGATATTCAGGACAGGATTTGCGTACGATCAAACGCCGGTTCCAGATTCATTGCATCGATCTCCGCGAATTCCTGACAATGACCGTTATTGGCTGACCGCAGGGGTAACCTACGCATTATTCAGAAACATCACGTTACATGCCGCTTATGCGCATTTATTTATGGGAGATGCCGCAATTAATCATCGAGGTACTACAGGCGATTTTCTGATAGGTCAATATGCCGAACAAATCAATATTGGCGGTTTGCAGATGGATTGGCGTTTTTAAGGAGCTGTTGTTGTTTACTTTCAAGGCAATCGAAATCATGTAATGATAGGTAAAAAGCGCAAGTTATTTTGAAATAAGGGTATGTATTTTAAGTATCTTTCTTAACAACCTGGCAATAGCGCACTGAGTTTTTAAATGGTCCATCCTGTGTAAAATAGTTCGGAGCATTACCGCCTTGTAAGTCCGATAAGAATAGATGATCCATATCGAACGTGGTTACGCCCTGCGTTTAAAATGGTCTGTAAAAGAGTGATCGAATCGAACAACAATTAATGTTGCCTACATCGGCATCCAGGTCCATGCATGCGGTTTATAGAATCAGAATTCTGTTCAAACGAACGCATTGCTTGCTCTCGGCCACATGCCATGTTGCCGTGCATTGCTGGAGCAAAAAGAAACATTTTTACGGTCAAACCGCCACAGGCTAGGCATTCTGGATTGGAAGCACTCATTGGACGGTATGCTTCGAAACGCTGCTGGCACTGCGTGCATTGATAATCATAAGTTGGCATTTGATGTTCCTATCAGTTGTTTTAACGTTACTTCGCTGTAGTATTAAGGTATGGCCACCAGCCAGAGCCGGTGGCAAATTTTTAAGATCTAACTCCAACGTGTAGGTTGCTTTTCTTTGACGCCGAATTGTGCTGCCGTGACATCGGTTCTTGCCCGTTTTTCTGCATCCCTGGTGGGTGCTCTTAAGCGGCGTGTTTCGACTTCCCAGACCCAACCGCTGATAATCACATCTTTAGGAATAAGCGGGTGATTTTTAAATGCTTCTATTGTTTTCATACAGGTTTCATCAACGTCATCCATCATGCCGATCCATTTAGCAAATGCACCTTTTTCCAGTTTCAGTTCAGGTAATGTTGGGTCCATAGGAACGTTGTCGGTATCGATTCCTTTGTCACGCAACATTTTTTCCAGATCGGTTGCATTGGCCGACAACATACCGCACTGTGTATGTTGCACAATAACAATTTCCTTGGTACCAAAGAAATTGCAAGTTAACATCGCCGAGCGGATCGCATCATCGGTGACGATACCTCCCGCATTACGGAAGCAGTGAGCATCGCCGCCGCCCGCTGGAGTGTCGACTTGAATGCCAAGTGCTTCATCAATCGGCAAACGTTCGTCCATGCAAGTCAATACCCACAGTTTGCGATTGTTATGCCCATCTTGTCCGTGACGGCGGCGTTGAGCCCAAAGATCGTATGCGGCAACCCGTGCATTTAATTCTTCTTTGAGAGTTTTCATGATGTTATTCCTTATTGTATCTATTGAAAGTTAAAATATCCTGAAGCTATCTGCTTACTGTAAGCGCGCTTATAGGGATTTTTCCGGACTATATAAGTCGTGCACCTTTTTCTAGGTACAACCTATAACGCAAATATCATGCCATTCATATTTGATATTTACTTTCTCTAAATATCAATAGATTATGATTATGTAATTGTTGTATTCGTGTAGTTATGATTCAATTGATGAAGAACTGCTTCACATACTATGCAAAGCTTATGAACAAAAATCCTCTTTCAGAATTAACTCCGGTCTTCTTTTTACAAACATTCATTCTTGAACTCATGCATGCGAGTGAACAGCAAGGGCAAGCACATTGCGAGCAATTGATAGAACATATCGCTAAAACTGCAGGATGTTTTTTTGAAAAAACTTACCGGGAAAATACCGGCAAGCATGATCAACTTGATATTGAAAGTTATGTGGAACTTATACTCGGTTTAAAAAATAATATTGGTGGTAAATTTTCACTGGCTACTAGCAATCAGGATTGTATAACCGTGACAAATGCTTGTTGCCCATTTGGTGATCAAGTAACCAACTTTCCAGAATTGTGCCGGATGACTTCAAGTGTATTTGGCGGCATTGCGGCCAGAAACTTCGGGTATGCCAAAGTTGAAATAAAAAAAAGCATTGCCCGCCACGATGGTAAATGCCATGTCTGTATTTACACTAATCCACGCGTAGCGAAAGGACGCGCTGGCTTGGAATACACGGACTCAACGTCAGTGAGAGAGATTGAGGATATTAATGCGTTACATTCACGCATTGAAACAAGTATGCGGCAGCTCTGGAATAAACAAAGCAAGCGAATTTTGTATAAACATCAACAGCCTGCGATTATTGCGAAATCCCCCGTCATGCAAAGAATATTGCAATCTATCGAAGTTATTGCCCCTACATTGGCGACAGTACTAATTCAAGGACAAACAGGCGTCGGCAAGGAATTAATCGCACGCGCCATTCATGCCATGAGTAACCGCTGCCAAAAACCTTTTATCCCTATAAACTGCGGCGCGATTCCGGAAAGTTTGATTGAAAGCACATTGTTTGGGCACGAGAAAGGTGCTTTTACCGGGGCTATCGAAGTGCATCAAGGCTATTTTGAAAGAGCTGAAGGCGGTACTCTTTTTTTAGATGAAATTGATTCATTGTCGCCCGCGGCACAGACCCGGTTGCTACGGGTAATTCAAGAGGGAGAAATGGAAAGAGTGGGTGGTAAGCAGACGTTAGCGATCGATGTGAGAATTATTTCCGCGACCAACCAAGATCTGGAACAACTTGTTAAACAAAATTTATTTCGTAATGACTTGTATTACCGAATCAATGTTGTTCGTTTAAGCATTCCTCCTTTGGCGGAACGCTCTGAAGACTTACCGTATCTCGTGCAATTGATTATTCAGCGATTGAATAAAAAATATAATAGAGAAGTTGAATCAGTCGGCCGCGAAGTGATGCAGCAAATTCTCGCTTATCATTGGCCCGGTAATGTTCGTGAACTGGAAAACATCATAGAGCGCAGTCTCCTCTTTACCCGTGGCAAAGAAATAACTAAGTTAGATCTGGAACTTCCACTTCCAGCGGAAAATCTTGCGCAATGGAAGGGAGTCAAGGGAAGTACTGTCGCCAGAATTGAACAGTCATTTCTCGAAGCGGCTTTAAAACAGCACCGTGGCGACATAAAGAAAATTTCCGAGAATATGGGAATCTCATCGCGAGCGGTTTATGCTAAATTGAAAAAATATGCGATAAATTTAGCGGATTATCGTGGAAATTGTGAATGAAAAATCTTAAATAACCAGGGTAACCGTCCGCACACGCCCGGCAATGATAAAGGTTTTACCCTGAAAATCGGCCAACTTGTTTTTTCTTGATCAAGAACTAACAAAATCAAATGCGAGATAGCCAGAAAAGACCGGCGCATATGGCATGAGATTATAAATGTCCTACGGGTGTGTTTTTAAAAAAGAAAGCAGATGGTAAAGGGATGAAACGTAAGCACCCAGGACAAGTCTGCATGATTTTGCTCAGCCAAAAAAGAGGCGCCAAATATTGGGCGGATCAGATTCCCGACCACATACATAGGGTAAAAGTTTTTTTATAATAGCGATTAATTGCTATGAAAAAATTTTATTATTGATACTCATTGAGGAACGCAATGGATAATAAAGCAAAGATCAATTTTTGGTTTGTCATTATCGCTATCGCGAGTTTGTTGCTAGTTCAGAATTTATATACGCGATATACACAGATTGAGCCTATTCCATACAGCCGTTTTCAACATTTTCTGGAGCAGGGGCAAATTGCCGAAATTGCGATTACTGAGAATCAGATTTTCGGTACGCTGAAAGAAAAGCATGCCGATGGTTTTAAGGATTTCGTGACGACGCGTGTTGAACCGGATTTGGCAGAAATACTCGATAAATACAACGTCGTGTATACCGGTGTAGTGCAAAGCACGTGGCTACGTGATGTGCTTTCATGGATTGTGCCGATGGTTATTTTTATTGCTATTTGGTTATTCATAATCCGGCGTATGGGTGGCAGTATGAGCAGCGGCTTGATGTCGATAGGTAAAAGCCGTGCGAAGGTGTTTGTCGAGAAAGAAACCAAAGTTACTTTCAATGATGTTGCCGGCGTCGATGAAGCCAAGGAAGAATTGATAGAAATCGTAAATTTTCTAAAGAATCCAGCTGATTACAGCCGCTTGGGCGGGCGTGCGCCAAAAGGTATTTTACTGGTAGGTCCGCCAGGCACCGGCAAGACGCTTTTGGCGCGCGCTGTGGCCGGTGAAGCGGGGGTGCCGTTTTTTTCCATTTCAGGTTCGGAATTCGTTGAAATGTTTGTCGGTGTCGGCGCAGCCAGGGTGCGTGATTTATTCGAGCAAGCACGGCAAATGGCGCCGGCAATCATTTTTATCGACGAACTGGATGCCTTGGGTCGTGCCCGGGGTGCTTATGGACTCGGCGGCGGGCATGACGAAAAAGAACAAACTTTGAATCAGCTCTTAGCAGAGTTGGATGGTTTTGATCCCAGTAGC
The DNA here is from genome assembly GCA_008015565.1 of Nitrosomonas sp. Taxonomy (GTDB): domain Bacteria; phylum Pseudomonadota; class Gammaproteobacteria; order Burkholderiales; family Nitrosomonadaceae; genus Nitrosomonas. Next base: position 30,534 of record SSFV01000124.1, read on the forward strand.
GGGATCGTACTCCTGGCGGCGACCAATCGCCCGGAAATTCTCGATCCGGCCTTGTTGCGCGCCGGCAGGTTTGATCGTCAAGTGCTGGTAGATCGCCCCGATAAAGCAGGACGAGAGCAGATTCTTGCGGTTCATGCAAAAAAAGTGAAGTTGCATGGCGATGTGGAAATCGAACAAATTGCTGCGTTAACCCCCGGATTTACCGGCGCGGATCTGGCAAATCTGATTAACGAGGCCACCTTGCTTGCGACACGGCGAGGTGCGGACTCGGTATCCATGGAAGATTTTAATAATGCCATTGAGCGTATTGTGGCAGGTTTGGAAAAGCGCAATCGCCTGCTGAATCCAAATGAGCGGCGTGTGGTGGCGTTTCACGAACTGGGCCACGCTATGGTGGCATTGGCACTGCCGGGTACTGACGAGGTGCACAAAGTATCCATTATTCCGCGTGGTATTGGCGCATTGGGTTATACCATTCAGCGGCCTACGGAAGATCGATTTTTAATGACGCGCGTAGAATTGCAGAATAAGATGGCGGTGCTTCTTGGCGGACGAGCCGCCGAGCAAGTGGTATTTGGAGAGATTTCGACGGGTGCCGCCGATGATTTGGTACGAGCTACCGATATTGCCCGTGCCATGGTATTGCGGTACGGCATGAGTGAGGCGCTAGGCAATGTTGCATACGATCGTGAGCAATCCGTTTTTTTGCAAACCAATATCCCTATGCCGCAGAATCGTAATTATAGCGAAGAGACTGCGCATAAAATCGACATCGCAGTCCGTACCTTGGTTGATCAAGCTTTGGTATCCGCAAGTAATATTTTAAAAAGGAACCGTCCTTTATTGGATCAAACTGCAGAAAAATTGTTGCAAAACGAAACACTTAATCAGTCAGATATCATCAAACTCAAACAAGCCATTGCAGCGAATACGGTAAAAACCTAAGCGGAAAAAATGGTTATTGACTGGCAACTTGGATGGCCTTGCTATTTAAGGAAGGCGGGATCAAAACCCGAATGGGCCGCGTGCTGATACTGAATTCAACAGTGCTCTCGGCCTCGATATCGCGATTGCGGAAATAATCGCCGTCGACTTGCAACGGATACGATTTATTATGGAGTGTGCAGGCAATTTTTTTTCCCGAGAAATATTGCATGGGCAAATTTGCCGGTTTACGTTGCAGAATTTTCATGGCTTTGACGAGTTCATGCTGATGCTTAGCACCCGGCAAGAAGCCAACCACCAATTCACTTTTTGAAGGATTGGCTGCGGGAACAAGTTGTAAGTTTCTGGCGTATGCAGAATTGTTGGCTACGATGATATACCCTGATCCGTGATCAATAACCGGTTCTCCATCAACACGGACGGATACTGTCGGGTGATGTAAGGAACATAATGCTTTTAATCCGTGCCAGATATAAATGGAATCGTTGAGTGGGCCTTTTCTTTTACCGATATTTTTGACTGTTAACGAATCCAGCCCCATAGAAGCCATATGAAAAAAAGGCTTTTCACCTTGAATGTCTTGACCGCTGATCAAGCCATAAAATTGCTGCAAACAGGTTCCTGCCGCTATGGCTTCAAGCAAGTCTTGGACATATATGCTCATTTCGTAGGAGCGGGCAAAAAGCGATTCATTGCCGCCGGGTATGGCATAAAGGGGGGTGCCGGTCTTATTGATGATGTCAAGCAGTTTCCGGATGGTTCCGTCTCCACCTACCACTACCACCAAATCACTTTTGGCAATGTCATCCTTGACGCGTGAGTAGCCCTTCATCTTTTTCTCGGATGTGCGGACAACAACACTTTTCCCCTGGCCGGATAGCTC
>SSFV01000024.1 GCA_008015565.1 Nitrosomonas sp.
GTTATGAAGTATTCGTAGTTACCGATGCGTCCGGCACTTTCAACGAAGTAACACGCGACGCGGCTTGGATGCGCATGCAGGCAGCCGGTGTGCAGTTGATGAGTTGGTTCGGCGTGGCATGTGAATTGCACCGCGATTGGCGCAATGATATCGAAGGCTTAGGCGCTTTATTTTCCAACTATCTGCCCAACTATCGCAACCTGATGACGAGTTACTTCACCATCACTAAGAAGTAAGCAAGCAAGTTTACAGCGGGAGGCCGGTTTTCGTGAGTGAACGTGGGATAAATTTGCGCCGGCGCCGTATTTTGCAGGCAGCGGGCGCATCTTTTTTGCTTTCGAAAACTGGCACGCTTGCAGCTCAACCTTCAGGAGGGCTTTCAATGGATAATCTTAAAGCGCAACTGATATTGCGCAACGGCCAATTCACTACACTCGATCGGCAGAATCCGCAAGCCACGGCTGTCGCCATTTCGGATGGCCATTTCATCGCGGTAGGAATGGACAACGAAGTGATGAGTTTTGCCGATAACCGGACAAAAGTGATCGACCTCAACCGCCGCCGTGTGATCCCAGGTTTAATCGATTCGCATCTACACCTTATTCGCGGCGGACTCAATTACAACCTGGAGTTGCGCTGGGACGGCATCCCTTCGTTGGCCGATGCCATGCGTCGTCTGCAGGAGCAGGTTGCACGCACGCCCGCACCGCAGTGGGTACGGGTTGTAGGCGGTTTTACAGAAATGCAGTTTGCCGAGAAACGCTTGCCGACACTCGATGAAATCAATGCTGTGGCACCGGATACCCCGGTTTTCATTTTGCATCTCTACGACCGCGCTCTGCTTAATCGTGCGGCACTGCGCGCCTGCGGCTATGATCGTGACACGCCCAATCCGCCAGGCGGTTTAATAGCTAAAGATGCCAACGGAGAACCGACCGGTCTGTTGCTGGCGGAACCCAATGCATTAATTTTATATTCAGCACTCGCCAGAGGCCCAAAACTGCCGTATGACTACCAGATCAACTCGACGCGCCATTTTATGCGTGAAATGAATCGCCTGGGCGTGACCAGCGTGATTGATGCCGGCGGCGGCTATCAGAATTACCCCGACGACTACAAAATCATCGAGGACCTGCACCAAACTGGCAAGCTGACGCTAAGAATTGCATACAATTTATTTACACAGAAACCCGGAGAAGAAATTGCGGATTTCACCAAAGGGACCAAAATGCTGAAACCTGGCGACGGCGATGGTTATTACCGCCACAACGGTGAGGGTGAAATGCTGGTGTTTTCCGCAGCGGATTTTGAGGATTTCCGTATGCCACGCCCGGATATGGCACCAAACATGGAAAATGATCTGGAAGCCGTGGTGCGTATTCTCGTCAGCAATCGCTGGCCGTTCCGCTTGCATGCCACATACAATGAAACCATCTCGCGTGCACTGGATGTTTTTGAAAAAGTGAACCGTGACATTCCATTCGATGGCATTCACTGGTTCTTTGATCACGCGGAAACTGTGACTGACGTCAATCTCGAGCGCATCGCCAAACTGGGTGGCGGTATCGCTATCCAGCACCGCATGGCCTACCAGGGTGAGTTTTTTGTGCAGCGATACGGGCGTAAAGCCGCAGAACGCACGCCGCCTTATAAACGCATGCTGGAATTGGGTGTGAACGTTGGTGCAGGCACTGATGCCACCCGCGTTGCCAGTTACGATCCTTGGAATGCGCTGTATTGGCTTATTACCGGCAAGACGCTAGGTGATCTTTCGTTGTATCCGGCGGCCAATCTTGTCGACCGTGAAACCGCATTGCGGCTTTATACACAGGCAAATACCTGGTTCTCCAACGAACAAGGTATCAAAGGTCTAATTAAGGTTGGTCAATATGCCGACCTCGCCGTGCTGTCCGCGGATTATTTCAGTGTTCCGGAGAACGAAATCCGGCAGCTGGTTTCTGTACTCACAATGGTTGGCGGACGGATTGTTTATGGTAACGATGAATTCAGTGCGCTTTCTCCACCCTTGCCACCCGCCATGCCAGACTGGTCACCGGTGAATCATTTCGGCGGCTATTTCAAACCTGTGGCAAGTGCAACGGCGTTACACCCGTTTGCCCAAACGGCCTGCAGTTGCGGAAACAGTTGTGCTGTACACGTCCATGCCCATGGACGTGCGTATCAGGACGTTGTGGATGCCGCTGACCAGCGCGGTTTCTGGGGTGCGCTAGGTTGTTCCTGCTGGATGGTATGATGATTACAGCGCTGTTCGTGTTCTGCAAGCCGGCATGAGCCAGCATAATGCACAAAGCATCTTAAGTTCAACTTGATTGTTGCCAGATGTTCCAACAATTTGCGGCCTATGACGAAATCCGGAGCCGGAGCCGGATTCGACGATGCCGATTTAAGTACTCATGAATGGCTGTGTTTTATATGTTTCATTGCGCGCTACAGCATTATCAGAATTTTTCCTAATGTAAGCGTGGAAGCATGCCCTTTAATCCGCGCATCATTTTTGCGATTCCACCTTTGTTCATCATTTTCATCATTTTTCTGGCTTGCTCGAATTGTGCCAGCAGACGATTTACTTCTTGCACAGAAACGCCAGCACCTGCAGCAATTCTCCGCTTTCTTGAGGCCTTAAGAATTTCAGGCTTAACGCGTTCTTGTTTTGTCATGGAATCAATAATGCCTTCCGTTCGATTGATTAACTTGTCGTCCACTTTAATATTTTGTGCGGCCTGACTAAATTGGGCAGGTAGTTTGTCCATAAGTGAACTCATTCCTCCCATTTTCCGCATTTGCTGAAATTGTGCTTTGAAATCATTCAGATCAAAATCCTTTCCTGATTTCATTTTTTTCATGAGTTTTTCTGCTTCTTGCTGATCTGCGCTACGTTGAGCTTCTTCAATCAGTCCAAGCACATCACCCATGCCTAAAATGCGAGATGCCATGCGATCAGGGTGAAATAACTCCAAGCCATTCAATTTTTCCGCAACACCAGCGAACTTAATGGGTTTTCCAGTAATATGTTTGACCGATAAAGCGGCGCCACCTCGCGCATCGCCATCGAGTTTTGTGAGTATGATTCCTGTCAGGGGTAACGCATCGCCAAACGCTTTGGCCGTGTTAACAGCATCCTGTCCTTGCATGGCATCAACTACGAATAATGTTTCGATTGGTTTCAGCGTAGCTTCCAGCTCTTTGATTTCTTGCATCATCGCCTCATCGATGCCTAACCGGCCAGCAGTATCAACAATCATCACTTCATGGTGATGTTTGCGGGCATAATCTAGAGCATTTGCTCCGATCTCTCCCGGTTTCTGCCCTGCCTTGACCGGAAAGAAATCAGCGCCTGTTTGATTCGCTAGCAGCTCAAGCTGTTGAATGGCAGCAGGGCGATAAATATCGCATGAAACTAACAACACTTTTTTTTTCCTTTGTTCCATCAACCACTTTGCCAATTTACCGCTACTGGTGGTTTTGCCGGCCCCTTGTAATCCCGCCATGAGAATAACAGCAGGCGGAGTAGTAGCAAGATTGAGTTCCGATTTTTCTCCGCCCATAATTGCGATAAGCTCTTGATGAACAATACCGATTAAAGCTTGGCCGGGGGTAAGGCTGGTCATTACTTCATGACCAACCGCCTTTTCTTTAACACGTGCAATAAAATCTTTGACGACCGGTAGCGCCACATCGGCTTCCAGTAATGCTAATCGGACTTCACGCAATGCTTGTTGGATATTGTCTTCAGTGAGCCTCGCTTCACCCCGTAACGTTTTTATGATACCGGCGAGACGGCCGGTTAAATTTTCGAACATGCTAAAACCTCAGAAAAATAGATGGAGACAATTGTACAAATTTATATAATTAATTAGATTATCGCTTTGAATTTGTTGAGGTGCCCTGTAGACTAATTAATTACTTTTGCTTCTTGATAGAACTGTGATGTCAATAATTAGCATTCTAACTTATCTTACAGCTTTTTTGCTTTACATGGTCATTGGCTGGTATTTCTGGAGAAATACTTGGAATCCTGTGCCAGCGGATCTGAATGAATCAAAATCCGCTGTTACCAACCGAATGCACTATGTCATGCTTGTGCCTTTATTATTGCATGCCATTACGCTTTATCAATCTATGTTTATTGGAGAAGGACTTAGTTTCGGGGTGGGTAACGCCATTTCATCGATTGTATGGCTAACGGCGTTTATCTATTGGTTCTCCGGTTTTTTTAGCCGCTTGCAAGGATTGCAAACTTTGGTTGCACCCATCGCAGTAACTGCCTCGATAGCGATTTTATTGCCTTTGGTTTTTCCATCGTTGCGTCCCCTTGAAAATACTGAACTGCCAGCATTTAAAGCGCATTTGTTAGTTGCTATGCTGGCGTACAGCTTATTAGCGATTGCGGCGTTACACGCTTTGTTGATGACGGTAGTCGAACGGCATTTGCATCACCCCGAGGCGCATTCGATTTTCACAAATTTACCGCCGTTATTGATAATGGAGAGATTATTATTACGTATTATCTGGGTTGGATTTGTATTGCTTACACTGACATTAGTCAGCGGTATCGTTTTCTCGAAAGAAGTTTTTGGGCAGCCTTTGACATTCTCACATAAGACACTATTTGGCATTATTTCCTGGGGTGTTTTCGCTGCTTTGCTAATTGGAAGGCAGTTATATGGGTGGCGAGGAAGAATAGCAATTCGTTGGACACTAACCGGGTTTGTGACATTATTACTTGCATATATCGGCAGTAAGTTTGTATTGGAGATTATTTTAAATCGTTAGCAATTATCGCTTGAATCCGCAACAATGAGTTTTTGATAATTATGTGAAAAAAACATGATCATTCCGTTACTTGCAATCAAATTTTCATCTGCATTGAGAATAAATGGCGCACCAGTATGGCGCACAATTTTCTTTATCCTAATTTTATCCGGATGCGCGGCCCCAGAGCCAGCACCGGTTTCAATTGCTGAGCCTGTACCTGAATCTACTCCTCAGTATGAAGAGTTAAAAAATGAAATTTTGCGTCTGGAAAAAATAATTGTAGAAAAAGATGAGTTGATAAAAAATCAAAGGATTAAGCAGCAAGCACAGGCGCATGTGCTCCGGGAAACTAATAAGGAAGCTACGCGCGCGCAAGTAAAATTGCATCGTTTAGCTACTAAACCGAGTACGGCTTCTGCAATTGCAGAAGTGGAAGCAAGCTTAGAACATTTGAAGCAAGCAAAAATATCTTCATTTGATCAGATATTACAAATTCAAGCTCAGCATTTATTAGAAACAGCTTCATTGTTCTATTCAAAAGACCAATTTGCTGCAGCGATGAACCATGTTGCACAGGCAAATAATTTTATTGCATTGATATCGGATCAGAATCGAAAAAAGGTGACGTATGTTGATCATTTGCTACTTGAATTTCATATACCGATAAAATTAAGCACGATAAAAAGAGCTTTTTTACGAAAAGAGCCTAATCAATACGCACAAGTTCTTAGGACTCTTGAAAAAGATACGGCGGTGACGGCAATTGCCAACCAAGGACCCTGGTTACGAATCCAAATTAATGGAAATCAGGGCTGGATGTTACATACGATGCTGGAGAGAGAAGGAAGCCGTAATCCTTAAGTAGATGTCATGCAACACTGGTTTTGGGTTGCATACAGTAGGCTTGATTGCGTCCGGCATGTTTGGCTTCATAAAGTGCACTATCTACTCTGGAAAGCAAAATGGTTAACGAAGTATCTTCTGGTTCACTTTGTATGATACCAATACTTAATGTTACTTCAACGGTTTGATTGATTGCATTGCAATGAATCTGAGCTACCTGAGACCGAATGCGTTCGGCAGTATTCATTGCTTCATCGACTGTCGTTTCGGTTAATATGACAATAAATTCGTCACCGCCGTAACGGGCGGCAAAATCGACGCTGCGGATGCAGTGAATAATTTTATTAGCAACAGCGGTTAATATTTCATCACCGGCGACGTGTCCGAGACTGTCATTAAGAGTTTTGAAATAATCAACATCAATCATTAATACCGCGAAAGGGCGTTTGTTACGTGCATATCGGGCAAGCTGATCATTGATAATAAGATTTAGCTTATTGCGGTTATAGAGACCGGTCAAGCTGTCTGTCACAGACAATGTTTCCAGCAGTTGATTTTTTAGTTGCATAGCAGCGCTTGCTGCATTAATTTCAGCCTGATTCTGGCGCAGTTTGTCGGTCATCTGATTAAATCTTTGAGTAAGTTGACCCATTTCATTACTTTGTGTCGTGTCGAGTTCAACATTCAGGTCTCCTTTCACAATTTTTTCTGTTGCAGAAATAAGCCGTTCCAACGGTACAACAATGGCATGTCCCATTCTGAAAGCAATGATAGTCACGATCAGGAGCAAGGTGCTGATCGAACCAATAAATAAGTTACGTTGCTGTATCCACGCAGCATAAATGGATTCGTAACTTCTGGTAGCGATAATGGTGATAGGTGGTTTTTCTGAGGTGTAAGCCAACCCCATCATTTTTTGCTGGTGTGATCCTTCAAATATCTCAAATTCACCCAAATTATTTTGTAGCCGCGCTAGAACATCGGAATCAAGCGATATAGTGCTATCAGCGTCAATTGCCAAGCTATTACTTGCAAGCATAGCATTACCATCTTTATCTAATAAAAGAACATCACCTGGGGGTGATTTGATGGAATCTTTTAAAGCGGATTGAACATCGTGTAAATCAAAAGTAACGATCAGTGCACCTAAGATAAAATCATCGATAGATAAAATAGGAACTGAAATACTAAAAGTTGCTGTTGAGTGGAATGTATTCCAATGTGGAGGAATAATTACATTTCCTTGAATAGATGCATGCTCTATCCAATTTTTCTGAAGAGGGGGGGGGGTATGCGACTCTAGGGTACTGGCGATTATTTCACCTTCTGTATCAGCTACAGTTAGTTCCAGCACCGTTTCAAGTTTTTTGTGAACGGATATTAAATAGTGCTCTAATATTTTTGGTTGCGTTATTTGCCTATTATTTATATATGATTGATTTATCTGAGAAAGGCTGTCAATTAAAATCTTCGAGGTTGAAAGTTCGCGAGCTATGTAGATCTGATCTTTAGTCCATAAATCTAGTTCGCGGCTGGCATGATTTGCCAAAGCACGCAATTCACGCGTGACATTCTCATTGATCATCACTTCATTTTGCTGAAATGAGAGCACCCCTAATCCTGCCGACGGGATCAGTGTAGCTAAAATTGAAAAAACAATGATTTTGCTTTTGATACTTTTCAATGTGAATATCCTTATGAAGAAGGAATATTACAATACAGCATACTAAAGAATATAGCCGAATAAGGATGTTTTATTATCTCTTTTTATTTCATGATAATCATCATCTATTTAGGCCAATAAGGAAATTTCATCATATTAAGCGATGGGGGCTTATACTGCATTAGACACTATGAAGCGCTTGCGGTTTTTTATCCGGATAATTGTTCATTTGATAACCTTGCCACAACCGTGTTGCAATGAAACCCGCAACTGCATCAGCGTGTTTTTGTAAGTTGGAATTGCCCATTTCTTCGGTAGTTTGCCGGAAAAGATACAACCAGCGTTCAAATAATTCCGCTGTGAGATCTGGTAATGCAATATGTTTTGGCATCGGGGCGCCACGAAACCTGCTTGTTCCACGTAATTGAGCTGACCAAAAATTGATCATTTGCACAAAATGTGCATCCCAGTCAATAACATGGGCTTCAAAAATGGGGCCTAGAGAAGGATCTTTTCTAGCTTTTGCGTAAAAGGTGTGAACAAGTTTTGCGATTTCTTCTTCAGTATACAAATTTGGATTAGGCGTGGGAACAAATGATTGATTCATGATGTTATATTTTAAATAATTCTTGTTAGTAATTAAAACAACATAGGTTAATTTACGAAAGACGTTCTTATTAGTGACAAATAAGTTTATCTTTCGTTCTTTGGATTGTCCAATTGCGATTTGATTTTAAGTAAGGTTATAAACCTAAAACGAGCACAGCATCTAATACGGGAGTGGAATTCATATGAAAGATCTGCGAGGTAAAGCGTTGCTGGTTGATCCAGTGCTTACAAAATCAACAGCATTTACATGCAAAGAACGTAAAGAATTCGGTTTGCGTGGATTGCTGCCTTATGAAGTCGCCAGTATTCATAAACAAATTGATCGTGTGCTGGGTAGCATGCGAAGTAAAACGTCAGCCATTGAGAAATATATTTTTCTAAATGCGTTATTGGAGAGTAATCAAAGACTTTTTTATCGCACAATGATTGATCATATAGAAGAAATTATGCCATTGGTTTATACACCGACTGTAGGTGAGGCATGTAAGGAATTTGCACATATTTTTAGAAAACCGCAAGGATTCTATATTACCCCGGAGGATCGGGGAGAAATTGGGACTATTTTAAAAAATTGGCCTGAAGAGGACGTTCGTGTAATTGTTGTAACGGATGGCGAACGGATTCTAGGCTTAGGCGATTTGGGCGCGAATGGCATGGGAATCCCTATCGGTAAAGTCGCTTTATATGTGGCTTGTGCTGGTATCAATCCGTTGCAGTGTATGCCGGTGATGCTAGATGTAGGTACTAATAATATTTCTTTGCGAGAGGACCCGCTTTATCTCGGGTACCCATATCCGCGGATCAGCGGCGATGATTATCGATCGTTAGTTGATGAATTTATTTGGGCTGTGCAATCGTGTTATCCGAATGCGTTAATACAATTTGAAGATTTCCTGACACCGCATGCATTTGAATTCTTAGATCGTTACAGCCGCCAAGTCCGGTGTTTTAATGATGATATACAAGGTACCGCAGCAGTTACATTGGCTGGCATTCATACTTCATGCCGAATTACCGGGAAAAAATTTTCGGATTTGCGCATCATGTTTCTTGGCACAGGTTCTGCCGCAAGCGGGACAGCGGAGTTATTGGTTGATGGACTTTGCAACACCGGTTTGAATAAAGCTGAGGCTCAAAGACGATTGTGGTTTATTGATAGAAAAGGTTTAGTGACTGCTGCCAATCAAAATATCAAACCTCGAATCCAACCTTTTGCGCATCAACATGCTGCGTGCAATTTTGTTAACGCAATCGAAGACATCAAGCCCGACGTATTAATTGGTGCAACCGGTGTCGCAGGTACATTCGACGAAGCCGTCGTGCGGAAAATGGCTGCAGTAAATGAACGTCCGGTTATTATTGCTTTATCAAACCCCACTTCACATACCGAATGTACCGCTGAGCAAGCATACCGCTGGAGTGAAGGGCGTGTCGTTTTTGCAAGCGGCAGTCCTTTTGATGCGGTACGGTATGATAATAAGCTGTTTAAGCCTGCCCAGGGTAATAATGCGTATATTTTCCCAGGAATTGGTTTAGGTATTTATGCGAGTGCTGCGCGAAATGTTACACAAAGTATGTTCCTGGCTGCCGCTAAAGTACTAGCAGATACCGTGACAGATCAAGAAATTAGAATGGGAGCAATATATCCAGCGCTTACTCGCGTGCGTAAGGTATCGCATGCAATTGCTGTAGCCGTTTGTAATGTGGCTATTGAGGAAGGATTATGTGAAGCCCGTTTGCCCGAAGACTTGGATCGCTATATCAGATCACTGATGTATGATCCGAATTACTAATTGTGCGCTTGAAAGGCTGGGAATAGGTTAAATTACCTGAAGTGAAAAAATATTCTTTGTTAGAGACCCCTGCATAACTATGATTCTGGAGTTTTTCTGTGTATGTGTTACTCATAAATCAGTCACTTAAAAATACCAAACTATCCAAAAAGCCAGTTATGCAAGGGTCTCTGTGATGCGATTATTGGACGACCGGTTTATTGTGGCGTCCTGGCCGATATTGAGTAATACGGGAAAAGATCGTGTTGTTGCCAGTGAATGTACAATAACAGACAAGAAGTCTTTATCGATTAATGTATTAATTTTGATGGCGTCCCCAAGGGGATTCGAACCCCTGTTACCGCCGTGAAAGGGCGATGTCCTAGGCCTCTAGACGATGGGGACTAATTTTGCTGTATTTTACTTGTAAGTATGTATATAGCTTCTGTTATCAATAGTAAACTGGTGGAGATAAGCGGGATCGAACCGCTGACCTCTTGCATGCCATGCAAGCGCTCTCCCAGCTGAGCTATACCCCCTTGATCAAAGGAAGAAGGATTATACTGATGCTGCTCTTTATTGTAAAGGAAAGATCAGTCTGGAAGTTTAGCCAGGCAGGTGTTTATACGCGAAAGTGTTTCCTTGCGGCCAAGTAGTTCCAGAACTGCATCAATTGACGGGGTATGGGCTTCACCTGTAACCATTACTCTCAAAGGCATTGCAATTTTAGGGAGCTTAACATCGAGGCTCTTGGCAGCCGCTTTAATTTCCTTATTAATGGATTCACGTGTCCACTCAATATTGTCGAGATGCCCAAGTAAAACTGTCAGGAGAGATTTTGTTTCGGTATTGAAATATTGCGCTTTCAGTTCATCGGTTGGTTCCAGTGGCCGGTAAAAATAGACGGCTGCATCGGCTAGTTCCTCAATAGTATTGACTCTTTCTTTTAGTAAATCGATAACGCGAGTTAAATTAGGGCCTCCCGAAACCTGGCAATTATCTTTATTTAAAAAAGGTACAACCAACTCGGCCAAGCGTGTATTATCAGTTTTCTTGAGATATTGCTGGTTAATCCAATGCAATTTCTCCGGATTGAACTTGGCTGGAGAATGGCTGATTGATGATAGATCAAACCACTCAATCAATTCTTCCCGGCTAAATATCTCTTCATTGCCGTGCGACCAGCCGAGTCTTGCTAAATAATTCAGCACCGCCTCAGGCAGATAACCATCCTCTTGATATTGCATGACCGATACGGCGCCGTGGCGCTTTGATAAACGCTCGCCATTTGAACCCAATATCATGGGAACATGCGCATATTCTGGTAACGGAGCATTGAGCACTTTAAGAATGTTAATTTGCCGTGGCGTATTATTGACATGATCATCGCCGCGGATGACGTGCGTAATATTCATATCAAGATCGTCGAGCACTACGCTGAAGTTATAGGTGGGAATTCCATCGCTGCGTAATAGTACCAAATCATCCAATTCATGATTAGCTACAGTAATACGGCCTTTAATTTGATCATTAAAGGTAACATAGCCATCCGATGGGTTCTTGAATCGAATAACGGGTTTCACTCCAGCGGGTGGCGATTGTTTTGAATCGCGCCAACGTCCGTCATACCTGGGCTTTTGTCCAGCAGCCAACTGCCGTTCGCGCATTTCATCCAATTCTTCTTTTGTAGCGTAGCAATAATAAGCCTGATTATTTCGTAATAATTGTTCAGCAACTTCGTGATAGCGCTGCAATCGTTGCATTTGATAGAATGGGCCTTCATCATAATCTAATTGCAGCCATGCCATGCCATCAAGAATTGCTTGAGTAGATTGCTGAGTTGAACGTTCTTGATCAGTATCTTCGATGCGTAAAATAAATTTTCCGTTATGCCGGCGCGCATATGCCCAAGAAAAGAGCGCCGTGCGGGCGCCGCCGATGTGAAGATAGCCGGTTGGACTGGGTGCGAATCGAGTGCGTACCATCATGATTTCTGTGTTTGTTAACAAATATGAATTTGCCAATTATCTAAAAATGTTAGTTTACGCGATTCTGAAATAATAGTGTTTCTTTCCCCAAGTATTGTGATGTGATTCGTATTGTGAAATTAAGTAAATTATCAGAAGCGGGTTATACTCTAACTATTTCTAGCAATTGAGTTTTTATGAACAAAGGTAATGGCTTTATCAGCAATGACTGATTTAATACACGACTTGATTTTCACAGCAGCAGAGCAATCACCCAATGTTCCGGCGCTCACGTATCAGGATCAGTCAATCAGTTATGCCATCTTGGCAAGTGAAATTGAAATAAAAGCGGGCGGGTTGTTGTCATTAGGACTGGGCCGGAGGGAACGTGTCGCAGTGTATCTTGAAAAGCGTATTGAGGCGGTGATTGCATTATTTGCTGCTTCTGCGGCGGGTGGTGTATTCGTTCCGGTGAATCCGGTATTAAAATCCGAGCAAGTGACTTATATTCTGATCAATTGTAATGTAAGGATATTGGTTACTTCACTGGATCGATTGAAAGTTCTGCAGGCCGGATTGCCTTTTTGCCATGATCTTCATACTATCGTTGTAGTAGATGCTAAGGATAATCTTCCTGTCATTGCGGGCTTTCTGATCATTAGTTGGCAAGCGTTTCGTGCCAAAGGAAAAATGAAGCGAGCTTTCACTGCAATTGACAGTGATATGGCTGCGATTGTTTATACCTCTGGCAGCACTGGTAAATCCAAGGGTGTTGTCTTGTCGCATCGCAATCTAATGACTGGCACGAGAAGTGTGACGCAGTATTTGCAAAACCGGGCGAATGACCGCATTCTGACGGTTTTGCCATTGAGTTTCGATTATGGGTTAAATCAATTGACCACTGCCTTTAAGGTAGGAGCAGAGAATGTTTTGATGAATTATCTGTTACCACGCGATATCGTCACTATTATCAAGGATAAAAAAATTACGGGACTTGCTGCCGTGCCTCCACTATGGATTCAATTGGCTCAATTGGATTGGAGCGGCATTTCTTCATTGCGCTATATCACCAGTTCAGGTGGAACCATGCCGCACATGACACTCAAATTATTGCGCAAGGCGTTACCGGAGACGAAAATTTTTCTGATGTATGGTTTTACCGAAGCTTTTCGTTCAACATATCTGGCTCCGGAAGAGATCGAACGGCGTCCCGGTTCAATTGGAAAAGCCATACCCAATGCTGAGATATTAGTGCTGCGCGAAGACGGATCACATTGTGTGCCAGGTGAACCGGGCGAATTGGTGCATCGAGGAAGTTTAGTGTCGATGGGTTATTGGAACGATGCGGAAAGAACCGCACTTTGTTTCAAGCCAATCAAAGTTCAGAATGAGTTGCCTCTTGTTGAATTGGCTGCATGGTCAGGAGATACCGTGCGGATAGATGAAGAAGGATTTCTATATTTCATTGAACGCCGTGACGAAATGATTAAAACTTCAGGATATCGAGTAAGTCCGACGGAAATAGAGGAAGTCATCTATGCTTCGGACAGTGTTGCAGAAGCTGTTGCTTTAGGTGTTCCGCATCCCTGGCTGGGAGAAGCTGTTGTCGTGATTATCGCCGCCCGGATGGATACTAATGTGAATGTTGATGTTTTGCTGGCAGAATGCAAGCATCGCTTGCCTGCTTATATGCAGCCACAACTAATAGATGTGCGCGAGGGTAATTTGCCGCGTAATCAAAACGGTAAAATAGACCGCAAGCTACTTGCGCATGAAATGCGGGATCTGTTTATGGAAAAAGCCAACAGCAGTGAATGATCATTTGCCCCAACATGCGCCGCTAACACAATTTCCGGTACAGGACAATTGCTTGCAGGTTGGCGGCATGTCACTGACCCGGCTCGCGCAGCGAGTAGGGATGACTCCTTTTTATGCGTATGACCGGCAAAAAATTACTGAGCGTGTCGCTTTGCTCCGGCAACACTTGCCCGCTGATGTTTTGTTGCACTATGCGATGAAGGCCAATCCAATGCCGGCGGTGGTGCAGCATCTGGCTAGCTTGGTGGATGGTATCGACGTTGCTTCTATTGGGGAAATGAAGGTTGCATTGGATACGATTGTATCTGCTAAAAATATCAGTTTTGCTGGACCAGGAAAAAAACCACACGAGTTAAGTTGTGCTATTGCCGCAGGTATTGTTTTGAATGCCGAATCCTTGCAGGAAGTAGAGTTAATTGCGCAATTGGGAGAGCAATTAAGCATCACACCCAAAGTAGCCATCCGCATTAATCCGGATTTTGAACTTAAATCGTCCGGCATGAAAATGGGCGGCGGTCCCAAACCTTTCGGTATCGATGCTGAAAATGTGCCGGAAGTATTGATGCGTGTTGGTAAACTGGGACTTCATTTCGTTGGATTTCATATTTTTTGCGGATCGCAAAATCTGAACGCAACAGCCATTTGTGAGGCACATACAAAGATTTTTCAGCTAGGCGCACAACTTGCCGGTCACGCGCCATCTCCTGTATGTTTGCTAAACATCGGCGGTGGCTTCGGTGTTCCATATTTTCCAGGAGATAGGGCGTTAAATCTAGCTGCAGTGAGTGAGAATTTGCAATACTTGATGTCGGATCTGCAGCAGCAATTGCCGGAAACCCGGGTTGCAATCGAATTAGGACGGTACCTCGTGGCGGAGGCGGGAATATATGTCTGCCGTGTGCTGGAACGCAAGCAATCACGCGGCCAAGTTTTTTTGATAACTGATGGGGGGTTGCATCATCATTTGGCAGCATCGGGTAATTTGGGTCAAGTGGTGCGGAAGAATTATCCTGTCTTGATTGGAAATAAAGTACAAGATACTGAGACAGAAATTGTTTCTGTGGTAGGGCCGCTATGTACTCCTTTAGATATACTGGCAGAGCGAATGCGAATGACCAAAGCTTCCGCGGGTGATCTGGTGGTTGTTTTGCAATCCGGTGCATATGGCTTGACAGCAAGTCCGGTTGCTTTTCTTAATCATCCATTACCTATCGAAGTATTGATATGATGCTTTGTTAATTTAGTATGTGTTAGTGTTATTTTTGCGGTCTTGATAATTTTATTTGACTTTATCGGAGTCGATTTTTTCAATACAGGTGTTGCGTAATGTATACAACCTGATCTTTTTATTGCATTACTGCTGTTAATTGATAAGGATCAATTGAAATTCTACCTTAAATAGCTAATATAATTAGCCTGCATTAGCTATTGAATGAACAAGTTTTTATTTGAGTCCAAGGCCGTTGTTTTAGAGCATAATGGTAATAAGAAAAGAAATTCAAGTGAAAAGGAAAAGAAAAGTATTATCTTATGCTTATCCACGCATACCAGATAACAATCCTAGTTTATATTTCTCATTGGATAATTATTATTTATGAAAAGTAAATCTTAAGTGATTATTTGAGGTTTTGCATTGAATAGTTAAGTAAACCTGAACCAGGTGATTTCATGAGTGAGATATATAATAGCTTTCAAAAATACTTTGAAATTGTAATAGCGGATACACATGAATTGCTTGAGATTGTCTATCGACTCCGTTACCAGGTATTTTGTTTAGAACATGGTTTTCTTGATGCTTCAGCTTATCCAGACCAGCGAGAAACAGATGATTACGATGATCATTCAGCTCATGCTCTGTTGCGGTTCCGTTCGTCAGGAGATTTCGTTGGCACAGTCCGGTTGATACTGTTTAATCCATCACAACCTGAAAAACCATTTCCAGTCGAACTATATACTCAAATTGATCCGGCACTATGTAATATCAAGCTCTTGCCCCGACAACAAGTTGCTGAAATTTCTCGCTCTCTCGTTGTAAAACAATTTGACCGGCGCAGAGGCGAGCGACGTAAACCTGCTCCCAAGGAACCTTCCCAAGATACAGTTGCTACAGTTGATGATCGTCGTTCTTCCGACCGGCGTTCTTCCGATCGGCGTACTACGCCTCACTTAAGCCTATTGCTTATGGCAAGCGTAATGCGTATGTCAGCTAAATATAATATCAAACATTGGTTGTTTGCTACGGAACCAGCCTTGAATAGGTTACTTGGTTTTTATGGTTTAGATTTCAATCCAATTGGGCCACCGGTTAATTATCACGGAATTCGCCGGCCTTATTACATGAAAGTAGAAGATGCGTTAAATAAAATGCACTCGGACTACTATGATGCTTGGGAAGTTGTGACAGATTGCGGTCAATATTATCCATTCCCATCTGTTCGTGAAAACATATAGGATTAGGAACATATTTTTTGAATCTCTTCCAATTCTTAATACGAATACACTTTTCAAATCACTACTTGGCCAGAAATAGAACGTGTTTAATTTCTGCCCTGGTGATTTGTCTGTTATGTTTTATTACTGAAGTAAGAGCGGACAGTCATTATGAAATAGTGACTTATCGCGGAGTTAACCAGAAAGTGCTTTCGGTAAACTCGTTACGATCTATTTTCAGTATGCATTTAAAAACCTGGCCAGACGGGACCAAGATCAGAGTTTTCGTTTTGCCCGACGAGGATCAGTTACATCAAAGTGTTGCTAAGGAAAAATTGAATGTTTTTCCATATCAATTAAGGTCGGCGTGGGACAGGATAGTGTATTCAGGAACTGGTCAAGCCCCCAATAAGGTAAATTCAGTTGAAGAGATGCGTGCCATGGTTGCTAGTACGCCAGGGGCGATAGGTTATTTATGGAGAGCGAATATTGATGAAAATGTTAACGTGCTCGAAATTAAGTAAGCATTCTTTAAGTGCCTGCAAAAGGATAACCAAGTGGTTGATCCTGTCATTTTGCGTTGGCTGCTTCTTTACAGCGCATGCTCAAGAAGCAAGTAAGGTGCAAAAGCAACCTGAATTTTTAAAATCACCTATTCAATGGCTGCAAACATCCGAACTACCGGCGGAGTCAACGGCATCAACCGATACAAAGAAGCAGCCAGGGTGGATTGGCTCCACATTGAATTGGTTTCAAACCGCAAACCTTCCTGGGGATCTTCAATTTCATGGTTTTGCCAGCCAAGCATATATCACAACTTCTGATAATGATGTATTTGGAAATAGTGATAATGGCGGAAGTTTTGGCCTTACCGAAGCAGGTCTCAATGCTTCAATGAGGCCCTTGCCCAGACTGCAGGTTTCTGCGCAGGTGCTGTCGCGCCGGGCTGGTGAAGGAAACAGTGGTATGCCGCGTCTTGATTACGGTTTCATGGATTACCGTATTTATTCTCACGAAGTGAATCAATTTGGCATCCGGGTGGGCAGATTAAAGAATCCATTCGGTTTCTATAACGACACACGCGATGTGGCGCATACTCGTCCGGGCATTTTGTTGCCGCAATCAATCTATTTTGACAGGGTGCGTAACATCAGTCTCTCTGGAGATTCTGTGCAGTTATATGGCGAAGCAGCCGTTTCCAATTGGGGTACGGTTTCGACTCAGTTTGGCGCATTTCTGCCCATAGTGAATGATAAGGATACAGAACTTGCGCTGATTGGAACACTGCAACCAGGTCATTTAGATCGGGATGTATCGTATATAGGCCGTGGAATTTTTGAAACAAATGATAAACGTCTTCGCCTTGCTGTTAGTGGAATATGGCTAAATACTTCTTATGATCCCCGACTCAGGTCGGGCGATCCAATAGGATCCGGTGCGTTGCAATTTACACCGGTTTATTTCTCCGCTCAATATAACGCGGAGCGCTGGAGTTTGACATCTGAATATGCGATACGCCATTTTAAATATAATAATAATTTTGGGGTACCAGGTCTGAATGGCCTCGATTTCTTTGGCGAGAGCTACTATTTTCAGGGTGAGTACCGCTTTACTCCAAAATGGGAAGGCATAGTACGTTATGATGCATACTTTGCTAATAGAGCAGACCGGGACGGCAGCGATTTTGCTAGACTTACTGGTGCACCTGCGCATGGACGCTATGCCAGAGATATCATGGTAGGTTTACGTTGGAATGTTACACCGCAATTCATGCTGCGGGCTGAATATCATCACGTTAACGGTACGGGATGGTTATCGAGACTGGATAATCCGGCAAGTGAAGGTCCGCTGGAAAAGAATTGGGATCTTTTTGCCATCCAAGCTTCTTTTCGTTTTTAAGCAAGACGTTAACAGGTAGAAGTACCGATTATAAACTGGAAAAAATCCACATGGCATCTGGTCGAAAGGAACCCAAGTTTCGCAGTTTAAGGTGGAAAATTTCGTTAGGTAGCAGCTTGATATTAATAGCTGTTGTGACACTGTTTTGCTTTGTCAGCTATTTGAGTTTGATGGCCAATTTTGAAAATCAGCGCGATACTGACGATTGGCGCTACGAAAGTGAACTCGATAATTTAATCAAAAATACTTCCCAAAATTTATACCGCCTGGCTGAGATCATCCCGTTTCTGGACGGGATGAAAAAAGCATTGCTGATAAATGATGGCGAGAGTATCAATAAGGTTTTTGATCAGCACTGGTCATTATTGCAATTTCACAATGGGGTTGAGTTTGCTCGTTTTTATAACCCGTCCGATCAACTTAATTCGGCTTGGGATAATTTAGAATCAGCTATTGATGATGAGGAGTTGTTGTCTTCCTGGGTGAGGGATGTCAATCGTTCTGAGCAGCCAATAAATCCCTTGCTTTGCAGGGAAAGTTGCATTCAGTTCATTGCCGCACCTTTGCTGGTGGATGGCAAGAAAGCCGGCGTGGTGGTTCTGGGTATTTCATTAGCGGACGTATTCCTGGCTTTTCAGCGAATATTCGGTGCCGACATAGGTTTGCTAGTCAAGGAAAAAGATGATTCAACATTGCAAGATGCAAGTGAATCGATACGGTGGGGCTATCAAGTTACAGCATTAACTAACAAGGAAAGAAATTACCAGATTCTGCTAGAGGTTTCGAAACAATATCCTGATCTACAAGCGCTAAAAGAAGGTATACAGATGCGTTGGAAGGATCAGATTCAGCAGATTAAGCTTTTTCACTTGGATTCGGTAGAGTCTGATAATGCGCATTTGATTGTCATTACGGACGTTACGCAAACTGTGAATAATATTCATGATTCAATCGCTAAAATTGCATTAATCGGTTTGCTCGGACTCATTATTTCTCAAGTTTTACTATTTTTTATTTTTACAAGACTGCTAGCAAGGCTAAAAGATGTAGCCTATGCATTACCGCTTCTCGCGAGCGGGCAGTTTGAGAATTTCCGTTTGTCTCTTGCGTTGACAAATCAAGCGCATCGTTTCAGCGATGAAATTGATAAATTGTCTCAAGCTGCTGTTACGTTATCCGTGCAATTGGAAAATCTGGAAAATAAGGTTTCGACTCGAACTAAAATGCTCATTGATCAGAGGGATGAGCTAAGCAGGGAAAGAGATTTTGTAAGGAATCTGCTGGATACCGCGCAAGCTATCGTGCTAACACAAAATTCTGAAGGTAAAATTATTTCGCTTAATGCTTACGGAGAAATGCTTACTCGCTACAGCGAGAGAGAACTGCTTGGCAAGTCTTTTTTAAGTATTTTAATTCCGGAATATGAATCTTACGATACGCTGGCCCGTTTTAAAGAAATACACACAGGCCAGAAAATGCAGCTCAGGCATGAGGCGATCACTCATTGTAAAGATGGATCAACGCGTCATGTTGCTTGGCTACATTCGCACTTAAGCTGGCATTCGGAAGAAGATCCCTCGATTTTATCAGTGGGCTTGGATGTCACTGAATATAAACGAGTTGAGGGACATTTGGCATGGTTGGCTGATCATGATCCGTTGACGAATATGTTCAATCGAAGACGTTTCAGCGAAGAACTAGAGCAAGTGCTGAGCCGGGCGGAACGATACCAGCATCCCGGTGCTTTGCTGTTTTTTGATTTAGATCGCTTTAAATATGTCAATGACACCAGCGGACATCAAGCAGGTGATACGCTGCTTAAAATAGTTGCAAGCATGCTCACACAAACCATCCGTGCAGATGACATTACCGGCAGGCTGGGAGGTGACGAATTTGCAATTATCTTGCCGGAAATTAACGCCGATGGGGCGATCGAAGTTGCCAAGAAAGTACTGAATCAATTGGACCAGGCTCAGTTAACGATTAATAATCGTACTCATAAAATCTCAGCCAGTATCGGTATCGCGTTATTTCCTGAACATGGTGAAAATATACACGATTTATTGGCTGCGGCTGATCTTGCCATGTATCAGGCTAAAGCGATGGGGCGCAACGCTTGGTATTTATTTTCCGATAATGACCGCAGCCGCGAGCGTATTCATACCTTGGTTTATTGGAAAGAGAAGATAGAATATTCTCATTTGCATGATAATTTCGTACTGTATTTCCAGCCGATCATGAGTATCAAGTCTAAGGAAGTTTCTCACTATGAGGTCCTGCTTCGCATGCAAGATACGGATGGTACGGTGCGTTCTCCCGCTGATTTTATTCCTGCAGCTGAACATACCGGATTGATTCATGCCATCGATCATATGGTATTGCGTAAATCCATCGCGCAAGCCGCTAAAATTTATCAAGCAGGTTATGCCGTCAATTTCTCAATAAATTTATCTGCACACGCTTTTAATGATCCAGAACTATTGCCCATTCTCAAACAGCAGTTGTTGTTACATCAAATAAGTCCGGAAAATCTTATGTTCGAAATTACCGAAACAGCAGCATTGGAAGATTTACCGGGGGCACGCACACTGATGAAAGAAATCAAGGAGCTAGGGTGCGGTTTTGTGTTGGATGATTTTGGTGTCGGTTTCTCATCTTTTTACTATTTGAGGGAATTGCCGGTAGATGTAGTAAAAATCGATGGTTCATTTATCCGTAATTTATCCGAATGCAGTGATGACTTGATTCTGGTCAATGCATTATGTAGCGTGGCTAGGGGGTTTGGAAAAAGAATTACGGCAGAGTTTGTTGAGAATGCGGCAATATTTGCATTAATTGAAAAATTGGATATCGATTACGCGCAGGGTTATTATATTGGTAAACCGGCCCCAGCTCATGAGTTTATAGCAAAGCAAGAAAGCCTCGATAACCGGCAACAATCGTCGTGATTTTCAGGCTATTCGGTACGCAACGCGTCCACAGGATTTAATTTGGCGGCGCGCATTGCGGGAACCATTCCCGATACAAGTCCGATTATTATTGAAATACATAAAGCGCTCATTACATAATTCCACGGAATATTGACGGGTAAATTACTGATCGATAACTTAAGCAGCCAAGCGATAGTAGCACCGGCAGTTAATCCTGCACACCCTCCGATAGTGGAGAGGGCTATGGATTCGAACAGAAATATCATGCCAATGCGTGTACGTGTTGCGCCCAATGCAGTAAGAAGCCCGATTTCCGCAATTCGTTCGGAAACTGCGATATGCATTAAGGTGACCATGCCCACTGCACCTACTAGTAAAGATATTCCACCTAACGCTGCGACAGCGAATTTTAATACATTCAGTACTGTGGATAAGGTGCTGAGCATCTGCTTTTGCGGTTTGACGGTAAAATCCTCACGGCCATGCCGTGCCACGAGAATGCGTTGAATATCCTCGACTACGGCCTCTATAGGTGCATCGGGAAAATAGGAAAAATTAATTTCCATAACACCTTGGCGATTAAATACTTCCAACGCACGGGTTGTGGGTATAAAGACCGTATCATCCAAATCGAAACCTAGAATATTGCCTTTAGATGCCATCACACCGATGACCCGGAAGCGTGTTGCACCGACTTGCAGCAATGCGCCAAGCGGATTGGCATCACCAAATAATTCTTTGCGTACTTTTGCACCTAATACTACGTATGCACGCGGATTGCGCGGATCATCGTCAGGCAGGAATTGCCCGGTCTCGACTTGCATGTTGAACGCCCGTGAGAAATCGGGACCCTGTCCATAAGCGGTTACTCGACGGCTGCGGCCCTGTGAGCGGATTTCTGCATTACCGACGACGCTGGCATTGGTATATTGCGCGTAACGGCTTTGTTTTAGTGCGAGAGCATCTTCGATTGTCAATAATCGCGCGCTACCGATGGCGCCCAATGAGCCGCCGTGGGTACTGATTTTTCCAGGCGTAATCGTGACAATGTTGGTGCCAAACTGCGTGAACTCCGATAGCACAAAACGTTGCACGCCATCACCGATTGCAGTCAGCAGAATGACTGCTGCAATGCCCACTGCAATGGCTGAGGCGGATAAAATGGTGCGTAAGCGATGCGCGGTTAACGCTCGCAAAACAAATTGCAAGGTATCGATTAAGGTCATTTTTTACTCAATGCCACGACGGCGTCCAGCCGCGCTGCCTTGCTGGCAGGTAACATGCTTGCCAGCATGCCGGTAAACAGTGCCACCGCAATTGCGGCGATGGAGGCCCATACTGGCGCCCAGGCTGGGAGCTGCGGATAAGCTATCCGCACCAGCAAACTTCCCAGTTGTCCCAACAAAAATCCCAAAACTGCTCCAACCAGTGATAGCCACAGGGCTTCTGCTAGAAACAAACGGCGGATATCGCCGGATGTGGCGCCAATGGCTTTTAATAGCCCGATTTCCGCAGTGCGCTGGGTAACTGCGACCAGCATCACATTCATTACTAAAATACCGGCGACGATCAGACTGATTGCGGCAATGCCGGCAACTGCCAGCGTCAAGGTCTGCAAAATCCGGTCAAAGGTCTCCAAAATGGCATCTTGTGTAATGACCGTCGTATCATCTTCACCATCATGACTTTGGCGTAAGCTTGCCAATATGGCTTGCTTGGCCGGTTCAATGTCACTATGACTTTTGGCTTCGATCAGAATACGGAACAGTGATGTGGTATTAAACATTGCTTGCGCATAATCGATCGGAATAATGACGATCTCATCGGTATTGAATCCCATTGTTTCGCCTTGTGATGACAACACGCCAGAGACCAAAAAACGGCTGTCTCCCAGTCTAACCCGTTGACCGATGGCTTGACTTCTGGGGAAAAATTCTTGTGCGATTTTTGCGCCCAAAACGATCTGTGCGGTGTGCTCGCCACCATGGGCTAGAAAATTTCCCAACGCTAGCTGCATGTGCCGGATCGGTATCAAATCCGCTGTGCTGCCTAACACGGTAACCTCTCGCAGCCGATTGGCAGCCGACAATTCCGCTGCACCGACATTAAGCGGCGCATAGCGGCGAACTTGCGGTAACCGGCCGAGCAGTTGTGCATCTTTCAGTGTGAGATCGCGCGGCGTTTGTCCTAATACCGCACCTAAGAATGAACCGGATGTTTCTGCCCGGCCAGGAAGAACTACGAGCAAATTGGTACCGATGGAAGAAAATTGATTGATAATATAATTCCTTGCGCCGTCGCCTAACGCTGTCAGTACTACCACGGCCCCGACACCTAGAGCCATTGCCAGTATGATCAACAATGATCGGATGCGATAGCTCACCACAGTTTTAAACGAGGTATGCAGCGTGTCAGTGAGTGTCATGGAATTGATCGGTAAGAATCTTGCCATCACGCATGCCAATCTGGCGATGCGCGCGTCCGCCCAGTTCTCGGTCATGCGTGACAACGATTAATGTCGTACCTTGATGATGCAGATTTTCCAGTAATGACATTACTTCGGCACCAATTTGATGGTCCAGATTTCCGGTGGGTTCATCCGCGAGAATTACGCTGGGTTGCATAATTGTAGCGCGTGCAATCGCGACTCGCTGGCGCTGTCCACCGGAAAGTTCTGCAGGGCGGTGATTAGCTCGCTGCTTAAGCTCAAATGCATTTAAAGCATTGTTCACACGTATTTGCCGTTGCTCGGGTGAAACGCCGCCAAGAAGGAGAGGAAGTTCTATATTTTCCGCAGCCGTCAGCCTTGGAACAAGATGGAACGATTGGAATACAAAACCGATTTGTTCGCGGCGTATTTTTGCCTGCTCGGTTTCCGATAAATCGGTGACAAGTTTTCCGTCTAGTTCATAACGTCCGCTGTCGGGTTTATCGAGTAAACCAATAATGTTCAACAACGTGGACTTTCCAGATCCGGAAGGCCCCATGATGGAGACATACTCACCTGAAGCAATTTGCAGATTGATATCGTTTAGGGCATATACCGCCTGATCACCCATATGAAAGGTACGGCTTATGGCTGTAAGGCGAATCATGATTAGTTATGCTTGGGTTCTACCACGGCGCCGGTTTCGATGCCATCTTGATCAAAAGACATCAGCACTTGATTACCAGCTTGTAATCCGCTGCGGATTTCCGTGAAACTCCAGTTGCTGAGGCCGATTTCCAGTCGTTGTTCTACCAGCCGGTTATTGGTATCGACAAGCCACACGCTATTATTTTGCCGGATGGCCTGTGTTGGAATGCGCAGCACACCGGTTTTACGGTCGAGAATAACTTCAACATCGGCACTATAACCTACCAGCAAAGCATCTGCCGGGATATGTTCGAAATCAACTTCAATATCCACGGTGCGTGCTTGTTTCTCGATTTCAGTGACATAGGGTGCGATCCGCCGAACGATACCGGGAAAAATTTTTCCCGGCATAGCATCCAATGTAATGCGCGCTTCTTGTCCCACTCTGATCTTGGGTGCATCGACTTCATCCATTGGCGCCGTGACATATAAACAGCGGTCGTCAATGAGATCAATGGTAGGCGGTGTCGGAATGCCAGGTGGTGAGGGCGTAGTGAATTCGCCTAATTCACCAGTAATTTTGCCGATTACACCGGAGAAAGGCGCAGTGATAATGGTGCGATCAATGCCGGCCTGAGATACGCGGATTTGCGCTTCGGCACGTTTGATATCGGAAACCGCCGCTTCACAACTCGCTTGGCGTGAACGCGCGTTGGCATTGGCATCATCGGCCCGTTGCGAACTAACGAAACCTTGCTTAACCAATTGTTGCACACGAATTGATTCACGCCGGGCATTATCTGCCAGAATGCAAGTTTCGCGGCGGCGTTCCTGAGCCATTGCAAGTTGACGCTGCGCCAATTCGCGTTGTGCTTGTAAATCTTGGTTCCATAATTCCAGAAGCACCTGGCCTTTATTCACGTGGTCGCCTTCTTTTACCAAGATTTTTGCGATCTGACCGCCGGAAATAGGTGCTAAATTTGATCTTTGGCAGGATTTGACTGTACCTGCACGTGTATTGACAACGGTTGCTTCTACGTCACCTTTGGCAATCGTGGCTAAATCGACTACCAGTGGCTTGGGCCGCATGGAGTACCAACCGGCAATCGCTATGACACATACTACAGAAATCAACCCGATCAACCGGAGCAGTTTGGTTACCGATGGCATCATTTGAAAGGATGTGCCAGTAAACGAAATGGCATTGTGTTGTGTTTCATTGCAAATTTGCGTATTTTACACGTTCAATTAAATCTGCTCGCAGAGAAAAGATAAATAAACATCCAACCATTTAACCGTATGATTGATATTTGGCGCAAAAAATTCATCTTATCTGATTCCGATAAGCCTGCCACGATCGACGATATCCGTCCTACCGGAGCGGATCACGATGTGCTTGATCCGAAAACATTTGAAGCGATCGAGGCTGAGGCTTTATTTCGCACCATTGATCGCACGCGAACCGAAGCCGGCCGTTTGGTGTTGTATCGGTCTATTGCCCGGCCCCTGCACGATGCACAAACGCTGCAGCAAAAGCAGATGGCATTGCGTGAATTAGCACAAAATACAGAAATTTGTGATGCTTTGGATCGCTTTATCAACAAAATAGCCGCTAATGAAAAGACGTTGAAATATCTACTGTATGGTGAATTTTTTGGAGGTTTGGCTACAGAGGAACCAGGCAGTCGCGCCGATAAACTGGAATTTGGCGGCTATGGCTATCGCCAATATAAAGATGGCACACAATTTATAATAGACCTGGTTGACGGTATGGAAAAAATTCCATTGCCAAAATCCGAGTATTTGCGCACATTGATTGGTACTTTCCGGGATTTTGGGCAATCCCGTATTTACGCCTTGATGAAAGGACCGGTTTATGCTGCCAGCGGCAAGTTCAAAACTAAAAAAGAAAAATCAACGTTTGATTTGTACTCACGCTTCCAGCCTAATTTCTTTAAGCTCATGCCTACGCTCATCTTTTTTGCAGCGTCTTATGGCATTTTGTTTTTCTTTGAAAATTTCATGCCGCAATTTAGTGCGTCTTACATCGGTTACGGTATTTTGGCACTCACTGCGCCAGTATTTCCAATTGTATTGGTAGCCATGGGTATATCCGACCGCGATTCGATCATTTATCCATTACGCAAGCAATTTCGTGAAAATTTGGAATTGGCTAAGCTTATCGAAGCATTAGGAATGATCGATGAACTGCTGTCGTTTTATCACTATGGTCAGTCACATGCAGGCGACAAGGTATTGCCGGAAATCCTTGATGAGAAACAACATCGTTTAACTATTAGCCAAGCCAGGAATCCGCTTTTGATTGAAACAATTCCTGATTATGTGCCGAACGATATTCATCTGGACACAGACGGTCGCGTACTGATCATTACCGGTCCGAACAGCGGCGGAAAAACCGCGTATTGCAAAACAGTGGTGCAAATCCAGCTCCTCGGGCAGATCGGCTGCTATGTTCCAGCCAGCAAAGGGTGGCTCGTTCCGGCGGAACGCATCTATTACCAGGTTCCAGATCCTGGTCAACTTAGTGCCGCAATGGGGCGTTTTGGTCATGAATTGCAGCGCACGCGTGAAATATTCTTTAATTCCACTTCGCGCAGTCTTGTCATACTGGATGAATTATCAGAAGGCACAACGTTTGAGGAAAAAATGGCTATTTCAGAGTACATCCTAAAAGGATTCCATCAACTAGGAGCTAGTACTTTGCTTGTTACCCATAACCACGAATTATGCGAGTTATTGCAAGAAGATGGCATCGGCCGTTATCTGCAGGTTGAATTTATTCCTCAGGGTCCCACTCACCGCTTAATCGAAGGCATATCCAAAGTTAGTCACGCAGATCGCGTTGCCCATGCAATCGGATTTAGCCAGAAAGATGTGGAAGCACACATACAGCGCCAGACAGAGCGCTAATCAGCGTGCTATGTAAACTGCCAGTTATTCCTAAGATGAAAGGATTTTAGAAGAGGAAGAAATGAAAAATCAAATCAGCTATTCAGCGGAAGTATGGAAACGAGCGTAGGCTTTCAACCCTTCCCCATTAACATCATGAGATCTTTGCAAAAACCCTTTTGTGAATTTTTAATTTATTATCTTTATTGATTAATTTTTTATGGAAATAGGGTTTTGCAAAGGTCTCTTTGCATTCGCGCGGATAATCGCATCAAAACGGTACTGTGTGATGGCATCGGTGTGTGGTTGAGCCCCAGTGCTAGCGCCGCTTGCCCAGGAAGCTATTGCAGCCTGGCTGGGGGAATGCGGCTAAAGAGTGGGGTGGATGGAATACAGTTAATTTAACGACACAGAGTGACTTCGCATCTATCCATATTTCTTCCGGTTGCGGCGCCGGCGGTTATGCGCGCGGCGTAATTCATCTTCAGTGGGGGGCGGTGGTTTTTTGTCAGCATAGGGATTGTGACCGACCTTGAAGTCGACGCGCAGCGGTGTACCAGTTAATTTAAAGACATTCCGGAAAGTGTTTTCGAGATAGCGCCGGTATGTTTCCGGTACATGGTTAAGCATACTCCCATGTACGATAATGAGAGGCGGATTAGAGCCACCCTGATGGGCATAGCGCAACTTAGGGCGGGACATGCCGCCACGTGGCGGTGGATGTTTCTCTACCGCGGCAATCAATGCGCGAGTCAATTTGGGGGTGGATAAGTCCGCCATGGCAGCGGCATAAGCCCTATCAATTGAAGGTAACAGATTATTTAGGCCGGTACTGTGCAGCGCCGAAATATAGTGCAATTCTGCGAAACTTAGAAAAGCCAGCTTACGATTCAGTTCGCGTTTGACGGTATCACGTTCATATTCGTCTAGGCCATCCCATTTATTTACTGCAATGACCAGTGCACGTCCAGTTTCCAGCATAAATCCTGCAATATGCGCATCCTGATCGGAAATTTCGTTGCGCGCATCGAGTACCAGAACTACGACATTTGCATCTTCTATTGCCTGAAGAGTTTTGATGACTGAAAATTTTTCGATAGTTTCGAATACCTTGCCGCGGCGTCGTAAACCTGCCGTATCAATTAAGGTATAACATTTATTTTTATATTCGAAATCGATATAAATACTATCCCGTGTTGTGCCAGGTTGATCATAAGCTATGACACGCTCTTCACCGAGCAATGTGTTGATCAGTGTTGATTTCCCAACGTTAGGACGGCCAACGATGGCAATCTTGGGATGTTTGTTTGCGGGTAATTCATCTACCGTATCAGGAAATTCCGCCAATGCCCAATCGGCAAGTTCTCTGACATGCTCGCCATGCATGGCGGAAATTGCGCACGGTTCGCCCAAGCCCAATTCATAAAATTCCGCCGTAACGATAGCAGTCGCCATGCCTTCCGTTTTATTCACGACAAGTAAAATTTTTTGTCCGGATTTACGTAATTGCTCGGCAATAATTTTGTCGTGAGCAGTTATACCTTGCCGGCCATCGACAATGAATAGCACTTTGTCGGCTTCATCTACAGCCTGCAATGTTTGCTTGGCCATGGCATGTAAAATACCTTCTTTGACAATAGGCTCAAAACCGCCCGTATCCATTACCAAATAGGGCTTATTGCCCACCTTGCCTTGGCCATAGTGGCGATCCCGTGTCAAACCCGGAATGTCAGCTACGATCGCATCACGGCTTCGCGTCAAGCGGTTAAATAAAGTAGATTTGCCAACATTCGGCCGGCCAACCAAAACAAGTGTGGGTTTCATGATGTGTTACTGGATATTTGTTGTGTTTGCTCAGCGTGTGAAATGAACATAAAACTAAAAGAGTCATATTAGAGCAGAACAAAATCGGTTAGATTCAGAAAAATGAAAATAAATACTAAAATTGGGTACTAAATGCAAAAATACCACCTTTCTCAGTCTGCACCACAAATCCATCCGGTAACGCACTGGGAAAAGTTTTAATAAGACTGCCATCGGTAGCTGAGCGGGCAATTAACGAACCATCATAATTGCGTAATAAATTGACAAAGCCTTGATCATCCGCAACGACTACATATTGTCCTTGAATAAGAGGGCGCGTTAATTTTTTACTGCCGAGTTTACTTTGTTTCCACATCGTGGCACCGCTGATCAAGTCATACGCAGCGACGATTCCTTTTTCTTCCGTGACATAAAGATAATCTTTGTCCATCGCCAAACCGGCGCTGCTGGACGATTCTCTTGACCATATTTGAGCCCCGTCATTGATGGCAAAACAGGCTGCGCGGCCTTGGTAAGCAACGGTGCAAACAAACTGATTGTTCACAACCGGGGAGCTGGTGATATCGGTTATACGTTCCAGCTCTGTTACGCCACGAGGCTGGGACACAATGGCTTCCCAACCGATATTGCCGTTGAACAAACTCATCGCTACTAATTTCCCGCCTGGGAAACCGGCAAAAACAGCGCCATGTGCCAATGTCACACCTGCCGGGCTACGTACGGTGAGAGAGGGCGTAGCACCTTGATAAACCCATTTTCGTGTCCCGTCAATTGCATCCAGTCCGAATATCCGCCCGTCAACGGTTCGAACTACGACAATATTATTTTGCACTTGTGGTGAACTCAAAATTTCACTGGTTACCAGCGCTTGCCATACAGCATGTCCAGATTCGTTATAAGCGAATACTTCTCCTTTAAAAGTGCCGATAAGTATTAGTCCTTCACCAACACCGATTCCTGCAGAAAAATTGTTTTTGGTTTTTATTTGCCAAACTTTGTTACCTGTTGCTGCTTCGTATCTTGTTAATTTTCCTTCTTCATCGGCAACATACAATGAACCGTTGTCATAAACCGGAAGAAATGATGCCAACCGGCTTTCACTATTTTTTTCCTTCCATTTCAAGGGGATTTTTTCAACCGCTTTCAGTGCATCGAGTTCTTCTTTTTCATAAACGATCGCCTCATCTTTTGCGAAAAAATCCGAAATCCCCGTACTCATAGACTCGATAATCCGTAAATCAAACGGGTTTGTCATACTGCTGCAACCCCATAGCAGAAAAATGACTGCTGTTGTTACGAAGTAACTTCGCCAAAATTTCGCAAACTTCAATGAAATGATCACGCTAACTATTATTCTGATTCACCCAATGCATCTAACTTCATCTGTACGATATTGTAGTAATTGTTATTTTTGCTAAGCTTATCAATGGCAGCCTGGTAGCTAAGGCGTGCCTCTGAAATTTTCTTGGCGGCAGCCAAGATGTCTGCTTTACGGTCCAAATACAATCCCGCGAAGGTTTCACCGTGCTGGATACTCAATATCCGGAGTGCCTCATCATATTTTTCTTCGTCCAATAAAATGCCGGCAATTCTTAGCCGTGCGATATCATGC
Organism: Nitrosomonas sp.; assembly: GCA_008015565.1. Lineage (GTDB taxonomy): Bacteria > Pseudomonadota > Gammaproteobacteria > Burkholderiales > Nitrosomonadaceae > Nitrosomonas. Next base: position 30,130 of record SSFV01000024.1, read on the forward strand.
AATGCTGTTTCTTTTGCATGATCAATCACCCACTGAAGATTTTGTATGGCATGTTTGCTGTCGCCTGCCTCAATATCTGCTTGCGCTGCAATGAATGCGGCTCGGGAAGCATAGCCGGAAGATGGGAAACCTTCGGTTAGCAGCTGTGCTGCATCATTTATCTTTGCCGCCTCGTTCGAAGCTTTAACTTGCAGCAGCAATGCGTACAAATCGGCAGCCTGTTTTGCTTGCTGCTGCTGATAGTATTTCCACAATTGCGTGCCGCCAATGCTCACGAGAAAGGCTGTTAATAAGATGGTAATAACGGTACTATACTTATCCCACCAATTCTTGATGCTATCAATTTTTTCCTGTTCTTCGAGATTATAAGTTGCCATTGCCTGTTCCTGAATAAATTGTAGATCGATAAAAATTCAAAAAATGCTTTATTGTCAAATGCAATACTAAGATTTACACACGGATGGCATTACTTACCCACCAAATCAGCGACTGCAGCCAGCTTAACGCTAGCTTGTTCCGTGGGTTCCCGTAGCGGTTTAAGCATAACTTCTTGCGTATTGACTTCGTTATCGCCAATAATTAATGCATAACGGGCACCCGTTGCATCTGCTTTTTTCATTTGTGCTTTGAAACTGCCTCCGCCGCAGTGCATGGTCACATTCAATCCCTTAGAACGAAGTAATTCCGCACATTTCCCCGCATAATCCATAGCTTGCTCACCATGATGCACAACATAAATATCCGGTACAGGTTGCAGTATTTCATTGCCATTTTCTTGCATAAGTGCGAGCAATCTTTCAATTCCCATAGCAAAACCGCAAGCTGGTGCTGATTTTCCGCCTATCTGCGCAACGAGACCATCGTACCGTCCACCTGCGCAAACTGTTCCTTGGGCGCCTAGTTTATCAGTAACCCATTCAAATACCGTGCGATTGTAATAGTCGAGACCCCTCACCAAACGCAAATTAATGTCAAAAATGACACCTTGTTCACGCAATATATGTTGCAAGGACTCAAAATGAATGCAGGATTCTTCATCCAAGTCGTCAATAAGCTTAGGTGCATTTTCAATGATTTCCTGCATTCGAGGATTCTTGCTATCCAATATGCGCAATGGATTAGTATGCAAACGCCGCAATGAATCTTCGTCAAGTCTATCCTGATTTAATTCAAAATACTTGATCAATCGCGCACGATGCCGCACCCGCGATTCGCTATCCCCAAGCGTGCTAATTTCCAGACGAAGACCGGATATGCCAAGTAATTCCCATAAACGCGAACACATGATAATCAGTTCTGCATCGATGTCCGGTCCAGCATAACCCAATGCCTCGACGCCTACCTGATGGAACTGGCGATAGCGTCCTTTCTGAGGCCGCTCATGCCTGAACATCGGGCCTGCATAATATAGCCTCTGTGGGCCAGCATATAATAGATTATGCTCGATTGCAGCGCGTACACATGATGCGGTGCCTTCAGGACGCAAGGTCAAACTGTCATTATTGAGATGATCGATGAAGGTATACATCTCCTTTTCAACGATATCAGTAACTTCACCAATCGATCGAACGAATAAATCAGTTTGTTCTACAATCGGTGTCCGGATATTGCGATAGCCATAGGCGGCGAGCCATTGATGAACGATCTGTTCAAAATGTATCCATAAATGAGACTCATCCGGCAAAATGTCGTTCATGCCGCGAATCGCTTTTACACTATTAGCCATCAGACAGCTTTTCTCGGATATTTCTCGCTAACGTATTTGTCAATGATCTGGCGAAATTCATTGGCGATATTGTCACCTTTAAGCGTCACAGTTTTTTGCCCGTCGACGAATACCGGCGCCACCGGATTCTCACCTGAGCCTGGCAAGCTGATACCGATATTGGCATGCTTGCTTTCACCCGGCCCGTTCACCACGCATCCCATGACTGCCAATGACATATTTTCAACCCCTTCATATTGCTCACGCCATACAATCATTTCATCACGTACATACGCTTGAATGTTTTCCGCCAGTTCCTGGAAATAAGTACTCGTGGTACGGCCACACCCGGGACAAGCCGCCACGAGTGGAACAAATGCCCGCAAACCCATCGTTTGTAAAATTTCCTGTGCAACAATAACTTCCCGTGAGCGCGTTCCACCCGGCTCCGGCGTCAGGGAAATGCGGATAGTATCGCCAATACCTTCCTGCAGGAGTACTGCCAATGCCGCAGTCGATGCCACAATACCTTTCGAACCCATACCGGCCTCTGTTAATCCCAGATGCAGAGCATAATCGCAACGTGAAGCCAACTCGCGATATACCATGATTAAATCTTGCACACCGCTGACCTTGCAAGACAACACAATTTTATTGCGTTGAAGACCGATTTCCTCGGCCTTGGCCGCACTTTCCAGCGCAGACGTAATCAATGCTTCGCGCATAACATACTTAGCATCTTGTGGATCACTGGAAGCTGCATTTTCATCCATGATGCGCGCCAGCATTTCAGGATCGAGACTGCCCCAATTAACACCGATACGTACCGGCTTATCATATTTACAGGCAGTTTCAATAAGGGTAGTGAATTGCTCATCGCGTTTTCTGCCATGTCCGACATTACCCGGATTGATACGGAATTTTGCTAAAGCTTTGGCGCATTCCGGGTAGCTTGTCAATAGCTTGTGGCCATTGAAATGAAAATCACCGACCAATGGTACGTGACAGCCGATATCGTCCAGACGAGCACGAATTCCTGGCACAGCGCTTGCTGCTTCCATCGAATTAACGGTGATACGCACCAACTCGGAACCTGCGCGCGCCAATTGTGCAACTTGCTCAGTAGTCGCTATCTCATCCACCGTATCGGTATTCGTCATTGATTGCACTACAACCGGTGCGCCGCCACCAATCATTACCGTTCCAACCCGAACGCCTACACTCGGTCGGCGGCGTATAGAAAAACTGTTTTCAGACATAATTAATATATTGAGATCAAAAAATTACAAACATTCTTATTCGAGGGTGAAGCGTGCTGTACCGTCTTGTTTTTTGTAGGAAGATAGATCAATTTCAATATCATTATAGGTGAGATTGACTCCGGCTACATTGCCTAACACAATCGAAAATGGTTTTTTGCCGGTGATAACTTGTTCGCTGCCACCCTTTCTGATCTGTTCCAGTATGGTTACTTGGTTTCCATCAACTATTTTGACCCACGAATCCGCAGTGAATCTAAAATATAAACTACCCGTGTCACCGGATAAGCCGGACGAAGGTTCCTCGAGGTTCGAGCTATCAACTCTATTTTCAATCGGAATTGCTAGCGTTTCGGTTTTTGTTTCTGCTTCCATTTGGCTTTTTTCAAAAATTATTGGCGTATTAACTTCCGGAGCTTTGTCGGACGGAATATTTGTGATAGTTGTTACCGTTGATGACAAAGGCAATTGTATTTCAACTGACGCTTTCTTATCACCAGCCATATTGCCCGGCTGGCTAGTACTATCGCCAGTACCTTTATTCCAATAACCTTTGTCCGATAAAAAATAAACGCTTAGGATTGCAGCAAATAAGCTTATTGTAATAATCAATCTGTTATTGCCAGAACTTGAGCGGGTTGAAGAAAATGACAACTGTTTGTTCCTTAGCGGGGTACGCTCATAAGTCGATTTTATCGCAATGGGTTCAGGGAGCATTTGTAAAAGCGGCTCAGAGTTTAACTGCATCAGGTTAGCGTAGTTGCGGACGAATCCCCGTAAAAATGTACGTCCAGGCAATTTTTCAAAATCTTCTCTTTCAATTGCTTCTACTTGCTGAACCGAGAGACGCAGCTGCCGGGATACATCGTCTACGCTCAAACCTTTGGCCATCCGTGCTTTGCGCAACAAATGACCGACACTTTGCACAACGCTTGAAGCATTTAAATCATTTAAGCCGCCGCTAACATGTCCGGAATCAGAATTTGCATACAATATTTCACGATCATTTCCCGCAATATGATCGATCCTTGGTTCATTCTGGCCGACGGGAATTTCGCCGGAGCCGTTATTCTGCTCTACGCTCAACGATACCGTATTTTCATCGGATGATAATGCGGCATTCTGATCCATCGTTAAATCATGCCGGGTATGCTTATTAATATTGTCATGTTCGTTTTGTAACAAATAATTGCTTATCGTTGAGTTCATATCAATACGTTCTGCCCTACCACCCGAAAACTGATCATTGCTGCCACTGGTTTGATTTATATTGTTCATTATCTAATTTTTCCTTCTCGAATAGCTGCTGCTTCTCTGGAATCTGGGAAATGCTTTTGTAATTGAAAAATATAACTATCAGTTGTTAACTGATCACCTATTGCCTGCTCAATTTGTATCGCTAAAAATAAGCTTTCAGGCGTTGAGGCGTTGCTTTGTAAAAAATCGGTAAGCCTGGATCTTGCGTTCATGTGGTTACCGCGTTGAAAATCAATATCGATTAATCCTACTATAGCTGGAGGATATTTTGGTTGAATGATTAATGCTTTCTGCAAGAAGGCTTCCGCTACGTCATAATTTTGGCGCTTAACCTCGCAAAGCCCTGCATTGGCAAATGCCATTTCCGGGGTTGTATAGAGCGGATCTTGGGTTGCTGTAATAAAATGACTGATGGCTTGATCCATGCGCTGCGGGAAACGTTGGCACAAAAACCATCCATAATTATTATTGATTTCAGAATTTTTAGGTGCTAATCGAATCGCCTTATCGAAGCTATCAAGCGCTTTATTATTTTCATTAAGCGTCATATTCACTAAGCCTAATACATTATATGCGAGCGCATAATTGGATTGAGCGTTTAATGCTTCTGAAATTTCTTCCAAAGCCACATCCAACTGTCCTCTGTTGAAATATTCAGCAGCTAATTCAGTGTGAATTTTTGCACTTAAATGAGCTCGCTCTGATCTGGCTTGGCTTGATATTCCATTGTCGACCGGCTGCTGCACACAAGCTGTCAATATAACCTGTAAAAACATCAGAAAACAAGTCAAGTGAATTTTATTCACGGTAATATGTCTGTGCTTGCACGCCCAGAACGGCGTGTTTTATCTTTAACTTGGCCTGCTAATTGACCACAGGCAGCCGCAATATCATCGCCACGGGTTTTTCTGATCGTCGTCACGTATCCGGCATCCATCAATTGTTCACGAAAAATGCGAATTGCCTCCGGCGAAGAACGCCTTAAATCGGATCCAGGGAATGAATTAAAGGGAATTAAATTAAATTTACATGGAATGTCTTGCACTAATTTTATTAACTGCTGCGCTTGAGCCACACTATCGTTGATACCTTCCAGCATGACATATTCGAAAGTGATAAAATCTCTCGGCGCCACTGACAAGTAGCGTTGACATGCCGCCAGCAATTCCTTAATAGGATATTTTTTGTTGATGGGTACCAATTGGTCTCGTAAAACATCATTAGGCGCATGCAGCGAAACCGCCAATGCAACCGGACAGCGTTCCCGCAATCGGTCTATCGCCGGTACCAATCCGGAGGTGCTAACCGTCACCTTGCGCCGTGATAAACCATAGGCATGATCGTCCAGCATCAAATCAAGTGCAGCAACTACGTTATCAAAGTTGGCCAAGGGTTCGCCCATGCCCATCATGACAACATTGCTCACAGCCCGGTCTGAACCAGTAAAAGCAGCGTTTGAATTGCCTCTCAAGGCGTTATTCGCAATCCACAGTTGCCCAATAATTTCTGCAACTGTCAAATTACGGTTAAAACCTTGTTTGCCCGTTGAACAAAAACTACAAGCCAACGCACAACCAACTTGACTTGACACGCACAAAGTGCCACGGCTGGCTTCGGGAATAAAAACGGTTTCTATTGCATTACCCGTTCCAACTGCTAACAACCACTTGCGAGTTCCGTCGGCAGCCACATGATCAGAAATAATTTGTGGAAATTCAATTATCGCCAGCGCTGCCAGTTTTTCGCGCAAACTTTTAGCCAAATCGCTCATGCCGACAAATTCGGTAACACCGAATTGATGAATCCATCGCAACAACTGCTTTGCGCGGAAAGGCTTTTCGCCAATTTCCATACAAAATTCAGCGAGTCCTTTCCCCTCAAAATTTAGCAGATTAATAGCCACTCTTTAAATAATCACTAAGTGTTATCGAGAATAAATATTCAATGCTGGAAAAAAATAGGCAATTTCGACGGCGGCAGTTTCAGCAGCATCCGAGCCATGAACTGCGTTAGCATCAATACTATCGGCGAAATCCGCGCGAATGGTTCCTTGCTCAGCCTTCTTAGGATCCGTTGCTCCCATCAGATCGCGATTCTTTTTAATGGCATCCTCGCCTTCCAATACTTGCACCATTATGGGGCCGGATGTCATGAATTTTACTAAGTCAGGGAAAAATGGGCGTTCGCGATGTATTGCATAGAATTGCTCTGCTTCCAATTTTGATAAATACATCATTTTGGCAGCGATAATTTTCAAGCCATTTGATTCAAAACGAGAATAAATTTTCCCAATAACATTTTTTGCGACAGCATCCGGTTTAATAATGGATAACGTTCTCTCAATTGCCATTAAATACTCCAATAAATTAGTAAATTATTTGTTTATTTTAACAAAATACACACACATCATTCTAAAAAACATAAAACAAGCTTCGTTGACGATTATTTGTTCGAAAAAACAGTATGCTATAACCATTAATCAATCGATTGCACTGAATACCCTTCTTGTTTCCAATCTTTAATGCCTTCTCGATAATAAAAAACATTGGACCACCCCCAAGCGACCGCCTGCTGCGTTGCGATAGAGCTACCCATACATGAAATACCATTGCAATAAAAAACTACCGGTTGTGCTTTTTCAACAATCTTTCTTAAATTTTGCTCGGTAAAATTATGTTTAATGGATAAATGATGAGCTTCCGGAATATGTGCGGTTTTATAGTCGTCAAATCCTCTGACATCGATGAAACGGTATTTCTTATCGAATAATAACTTTGCGGTTGCCGTATTGATTGTACGAGCACCTTCTATATGCTCCGGCGCCATGCTACCGGCACACAATAAATCTGCAGATAACAACAGATAGAGCGCAGCCATAAAGAAAATTGTTTTTGTTTTGTATGCAATTACATTATTTCTGGGCTTCATCTTTCACTCCCGATAAGAACATACTTAGTTTCAAGCTGAAAATTTTTAGACTATTGAGTCGAATTTGCGGCGGTCACGAAAATATTTTTTATTATCATAATAGGCTTCCTGTGCATTTTCTTCAGTCCAGCCCGGATATCCCAAAAGAGGAATCGGTGTCAGATCCGCATTTGACGATAAGGATTTTAATAAAAACCGCTCTAACATTGAATCTACGTATTGTAATTGATCCGGTAAGCTCAGTCTAAAAAATGTATCGTTAACATCAAATATAATACCTTTGCCAGTCATGCCAATATACGGATGCAATGCCTTTTCATATAATCCGTGTCCAATAACAAAAAAGCGCATGGAAGCCAATGCTGCGTCACGCTCTTTCCAGAATAATTGCTTCCATTCAAAATTTCTTAATAACTGAATTAAGTATGTTTTACTACTAACAATTATTACACCAGATTCGTCGACATGAGTCGCGGCATCTCTTAATACACTGCGGTGCTTAAACTTATTCAATGATTCAATCAATTGCATTTGATAATGTAGCTGATTAAGTGTGGATTTGGCGCGAGGAAAAATTTGCCATACCAATGCATTAAAAAAATCATGCCAATTTTTAACTCTTGTTGGTACTTGCCCCGTCAAATAAACCGTAGACTCATATTTTTCTTCAGAACGTTTTTTTCCTGGCATTGCCGGTACAAAGTGTATTTCTTTACCCGACTTAGTTTCTATTTGGGCTCTTCGCTTAATTTTTAACTGATTCAAAATCAAAAGTTCTGGCCAGTCTCGCATACCTTTAACATACTGGTTACATTCCCTAAGCGGTAGAAATATTTGAGAAAGATCCATAAAATCCGGATTCCACTCTTGGATGTTCATGATGACTGAGAGTAATTCTGAAATTTAATTATCAAGGCAATCCGCGATAAGCTATGTGTCTATTTTTATAGTACATACAAATTACACAAGTCTTATTCAGGATGTATGGCTCTCTACCCTGTTTTCCATACGTAAAAGCTTCAAATGTGCAAGTCCAAAGTGAATAAATGCCAGTGCGGTAAAAGTAGGAGCAAACAAGTTTAATATGGGTATGAACTGAACAAAACCTGTTAGCAATCCCAAACTCCATAACGAAAATCTATTCGTATCACAGATTGCTTGAATTTCTTGTTTATTCGCATGCTCAGATAATGCATCGTAGCGGAATAACTGTTGATTCATGAAAGCAGCGGCAATGAATGGAACGATGATGCCTATTCCTATAGCCCACAATGGCAAAGTAACCACCCATACGAGAATAAAAATAGCGGTCGCAAGTATTGCATTCACGATGCTTCCAGTAATATTGACTCCACTCTCACGCTTGAGGTCAGGGTAGTAACGATCGGCAACTAGTTTAATAAGTGCAGGCATCACAAAAATCGTTGTTATAACTAACGTGGTTATTATGACAAGCAAGACAAATAGAATAACTTGCAGCAAGCCCTTCACGCCTGCCACAATCCAGTCAGACTGAAAATTCCGTAACCATTCACCAACATCAATTTCTCCTAGTACTCGGTACAACATTTCTGAGAAACTATCCCAAAAAACATAACCAACTATAAACCAGAAAATAGTAGCGGCTAAAATTGGCCAAATAATAATCCAAGCTATCCTGAATCGCAGCAGGTCTCTCAATGCATTCATAATTGCTTTTAGTACCTGGGGCATATTGTAATTTCCAAAAATAAATACATCACTTTAAAACAAAATTAAAGCCGGAACGAAAACCACATTCTTAAATACAATTGCGTAGTAATCTTACCGGCAAATAACTTCAAACTATAATTCTCTTAATTTTAGCTTATCAGATTAATAGCGTTCCGGTCAGGTGTGGAATATCGAGTTAACAACGTTTGGTTTTGTGGATTTTAATCGTATTGTGACAATTTTTTTGACCATTCTGCGACCGGAAAAGAATCTGGGTGGCTTTTTCAAGTTATATTTTATCGCCAACAAGGGCATATGCCAGGTTCCGGTAACTCAGGATCCGCATGGAACCAGCTACACCGGACTGCCAAGATTTGTCCAATAATATAACGGGCTTTCGTGATCAGGCTGGTAAATTCTAACTGCCGTTGCTTCAAAGGATTTTTCTTCCAAGTGAACTTCGATCGCTTTCTTTATCGGGTTTCATTTTTTTCAATTGATTGATTTGTTTTAATCATTTCCTTTCAGATTGCGGCAGGGTACATCATATTCTGAAAAAATTATTGTCAAAATTTGAAGGAAATTATTATAAAAAGTAAATGTATTATCCGATCCATTATATTGGGATATTAGGAATTAAACCGGGCAAATGTCTTGAGGATATTAATTATTCATGATTGATGGAAGCGCTTGACAAAAATTATAAAGGGGGCAAGATGAAGACTGTTACGTGGTTTGAACTAATAAAATATTGCAAGCAACCAATGTGCTGTTTTGTTTAAAAAAACAATACACCTTCAAAAGGAGAATAATCATGGGTACAAAAAGTACTCCCCCCGGTTTCCAGCAAATTAGCCGTCACGATGGTATTTTTCAGGAAAAAATCCATGACGCTTATAAAATTAAACAAAAGCTTCCCGAACCAACTGTATGTCCGCAGTGTAATGCGGTATTTCATAAAGGCCATTGGCAATGGCTGACAGTGCCGCCTGATGCGCATCGGCATAACTGCCCGGCTTGCCAACGTAATCTTGATCACTTTCCTGCCGGATACTTGACTTTAGAAGGGGAGTTCTTTGGCGCGCATCGCGATGAAATTTTGAGCCTGGTTCATAATTTCGAGAACAAAGAAAAATCCGAGCACCCTTTAAAGCGAATTATGGCCATTGAGGAGAAGGATCAGGCATTATTGATCACAACAACCGATATTCATCTTGCGCGAGGTATCGGGGAGGCTATTCACCATGCTTATCAAGGCGATCTGGAGTTCCACTATAATCCATCCGAGAATTTGCTGCGTGTTAATTGGTCGCGCTAAGCCCTGGCTTACAATATCGTTTGATTTTCCAGAGGAAAGTAAGCCACAGTTTGGAATTAAATTGAAACAACATTGAATTGTTTTTTAGTCAATGAGATCAAATGCAACAGTGTTGAAGCCGGCATCCACGTACGTAATTTCTCCGGTAATGCCGCTAGCGAGATCGCTGCACAAAAAAGCGGCAACATTACCTACTTCATCAGTTGTGACGTTGCGGCGAAGGGGTGAAACTTTTTCAGTGTAACCCAATAACTTGCCAAAGTTTCCAATACCGGAGGCTGCGAGCGTTTTAATGGGACCGGCGGAAATGGCATTGACTCGTATTCCCTTTGGCCCGAGACTTGAAGCCATAAAGCGGACATTGGCTTCAAGGCTGGCTTTAGCCAGTCCCATGACATTATAGCTCGGCATCACACGGACTGCGCCCAAGTAGCTTAGCGTCAAAAGTGAAGCGTTTCTGTCTTGCATTAAAGGCAGAGCTGCTTTGGCAAGTGCGGAAAAACTGTATGAACTGATGTCATGGGCAATGCGAAAAGCTTCTCTATTGACGCTTTCCAGATAATCGCCAGTTAATGCATCGCGTGGAGCAAACGCAATGGAATGGATAATGCAATCTAAACCATCCCAATGTTTTTGTAAGCTTTCAAAACATGACGTAATTTCGTTGTCACTGGCTACATCGCAAGGAAATAGCAAATTGCTGTCAAATTCAGCCGCCAACTTTACGACACGATCACGTAATTCTTCTCCTTGATAAGTAAACGCTAAGATTGCGCCTTCACGTTTCATTGCTTTGGCAATCCCGTAAGCAATGGACCGATTGCTGAGAAGACCGGTAATGAGTATGCGTTTATTGGCAAGAAATCCCATAAAATTTCCTTGTAAAATGTAGATAATAGGCGAATTATAGCTGATGGCTAGAATAAGTTGGAATTGTTAGACCCGGACATTATAAGATGCTATGGATTCGGGGATTTAGTTTGAGAGATTTTATGGATTATTTGCAATGAGAAAGACAATTGCTTCATTTATGTGGCCGCTACTGCTGTTCGCTGTATTAGCTGGCTGCGGGGGAAGTAGCTGGAACAATCCTTACAATATAGAAGATACGGGGAAAAATATTCTGTATAGCGTATTCAGCGAGCGGCCTAAGCA
>SSFV01000048.1 GCA_008015565.1 Nitrosomonas sp.
CTGCAGGTTCCGGTAGAGTGCCCGCCGCTTTTAATAACCTGGTCGGCTATAAACCCACCAAAGGGTGGTTCTCGGCTCACGGCGTGGTGCCAGCCTGCCGTTCCCTCGATACCCTATCCGTGTTCACTTATACCGCAGCGGATGCGGCGCACATTTTAGCTATTGCTGCCGCCTATGATGCAGAAAATAGCTATTCCAGGGAAAGAGAAGCAGTAGGCTTCAACTTTGGCGCGGCGTCGCATTTTCGCTTTGGTATTCCGCGCCAGCAACAACTGAAATTTTTCGATAATCACGATAGTGAGCGGTTATTCAATGAATCCATTGCTCAAATGCAAGCAGTGGGTGGAGAAGCCGTCGAAATTGATTTTACGCCATTCATCGAAACCGCTCGCCTGCTTTACGAAGGTCCGTGGATAGCTGAACGCTATGCGGCAATCCGGTCATTTTATGACTTGCATAGCGATCAAATCATCGCACCGGTACGTGAAATTATCGCAACCGCGAAACAGCGTTCGGCAGCAGATGCGTTCGAGGGTATCTATCAGTTACGCCAGCTCAAACAACAGGCAGACCGGATCTGGGCGAATATCGATTGCCTGCTGACACCGACCGCCGGTACCATCTATACCATTCAAGCCATACAGCAGGATCCGATCCGTCTGAACACCAACTTAGGGTATTACACCAATTTCATGAATTTGCTCGACTACGCAGCGGTTGCGGTTCCCGCAGGTTTTCAGCAGGATGGATTGCCTTTTGGTATCACGCTGGCGGCACCCGCACATCAGGATGAATCGCTGCTGCATCTTGCGCACCGGCTGCAACAAGCCTATTCACTTCCACTCGGTGCAGCAGGCATTGCGTTTCCGCACAATATCCATTTCCCGGCGGCATCCCACTCTAGTCAGGCACGGATAGCCGTGTGTGGAGCGCATTTGTCCGGTTTGCCGTTGAATGAACAATTAACCAGCCGCCAAGGCCGGTTAATAGCTGGCACGACCACGTCATCGGATTACAGGCTCTACGCATTACCAGGAGAATCGCCGCAAAAGCCCGGTTTGATCCGTGCCAACCCAAACGAAGTAGGCTTCGCAATCGAAGTGGAAGTTTGGGAATTACCAGAACGCGAATTCGGCAGTTTTACCGCCAAAATTCCGGCTCCATTGGGGATAGGGACTATTACGCTGGCAAACGGTGAAACGGTAAAAGGCTTTCTGTGTGAGCACTATGCCATCCTCCATGCAGAGGATATCAGCCATTTTGGTGGTTGGCGCAACTACTTGCGGCAATTAACTGGTTCGAATTGAATCAAATACTTAGCTAGTGCTCCTAAAACCAATAGTTCTGCTTGTCTTTGAAGGATGTTAATCATAAGTATTGATTGTACGAAGTTAAAAATAACATGGATAGTGTAAGCAGCAATCGAACGCGCACTGCCGTCAACTCGTAAACACTCCCACCAGAATCGCACGTTTTTGAACGATAGCCGTTTTCCTTCAAAAAGAGTGGATAGTTACGGTCGAGACCAACGAATGTTGACTTTGCGGCAGCATTAAGCAGCACCTTGTCGTCTCACTTCCGATCAAATTTTTCTAAACCAGGCTTGAACGATTGGATCAGCGGTTCGATCCGTTCGATTCGTTTTGGCTCCTGAGCCTTATTACGCATCGCTTTCACTGTGGCAATTACGGTCCTGCAATCTTCATGGCCCCCATTACTAATATTAATCCCTGCGGGTTTAATTACCCGTCCCTTGTGGTGTATGCTGACTGAAAATCAGCAGATAAAGAGGGAAATTAATACCCAGCTGCTTGCGACAGGGTTCTTTATTTTATAAATGGAGATGGAAGAACATTGAATGATTCTATTAATAAGGCAACCACGGCTTGGTCACCGTTCCAAATACCTATTTTCCGTGCACTGTGGATAGCGACACTTATTTCAAATATTGGAACGTGGATGCATGATATAGGTGCTAGTTGGCTAATGGCGTCGCTATCACCGACACCTGTAATGGTAGCATTGATTCAGACAGCCACAACTTTACCTATTTTTCTATTAGCCATGCCGGCAGGTGCTCTTGCTGATATCGTTGACCGGCGCCGCTATCTCATTGCAGTTCAGATATGGATGGCTATAGTCGCTGGACTCTTAGGATTTATGACGCTAATAGGTTTTACTTCAGTATGGAGTTTGCTCATTTTGACTTTTGCAATGGGACTTGGATCGGCGATGATGATGCCGGCATGGGCAGCAATAACACCGGAACTTGTGCCTCGAGCCGAATTGCAATCTGCCATTGCATTGAATGGCCTTGGTATCAATATGGCACGTGCGCTTGGTCCGGCATTAGCAGGTGTAATTGTATCGTTTTCTGGAAGTGGCGCAGTGTTTGTTTTAAACGCACTCTCGTATAGTCTTGTTATCATTGCCTTGATTAAGTGGCAGCGCGAGGCACCAATCAGCGAATTGCCCAGAGAACGATTCTTTTCTGCTTTGCGCTCCGGTTTTCGTTTTGCGCGCCATACACCTGACCTCCAGGCTGCAGTTATGCGAGGATTTGGTTTTTTTCTCTTTGCAAGTGCTTCTTGGGCTTTATTACCATTGTTAGCCAAAAACCTGCCTGATAGCGGACCACAAACATTTGGTATCTTGGTAGCCTGCATCGGCGCTGGTGCTATTGCCGGTGCTTTTGTATTACCCAAGCTTCGTGAAAAAATTTCACGCGATAGGTTAGTGGCGCTAGCAACAATCGTGTATGCAGGTACTATATTTGCATTGGCAACGTTAGATCAATTGATTCTCTTGTGTTTTGCAATGGCTATAAGTGGTATCGCATGGATTGCAATCTTATCCTCGCTCCAAACAGCAGCACAAATGGCACTTCCAAATTGGGTACGGTCACGCGGGCTTGCCGTCTTCATGGCGGTTTTCATGGGTTCAATGGCGCTTGGTAGCGTGTTGTGGGGTAAGATTGCTGAAATGACAAGTATTCCAGAATCATTGATCATCGCAGCCGTTGGCGCAATAGTAGCCATTGCGTTTACTTGGCGTTGGCGTATAGGCGGTATCGATAGAATTAATCTTACGCCGTCAATGCATTGGCCGGCGCCTCTGATACATGATGGTGTGACTCATGATCGCGGTCCGGTTTTTGTGACAGTTCAATATAAAGTTCAAAGCGACCGGGTGAATGATTTTCTACAAGCAACTCGTGAATTAAGCAGGCGCCGCCGCCAAAGCGGCGCTTATTCATGGGGTATGTTTGAACACGCCGGGTTTCCCAATCATTTTATTGAATTTTTCTGCGTTGAATCTTGGCTCGAGCACTTGCGTCAACACGAGCGAGTAACGAACGCGGATCGCAGCTTACAGGCCGAAATCCGCACCTTACTTGTCTCCGAAAGCGAGCCTGTTGTCACACACTATGTTGCACCTAACTATCCTTCATGAGAATAACAATAAATTGAATAACTGAGTCACTCCTGCATGCTCAAATGAAATGATTAAAAAGAGGGAGGGTTTGAATCTTCGCTACTTCATTTTATATGTACTAATAGCGACTACCTGTGAATGGTTTTTTATTAATAAATCTATAGTTATAAACTCAGTGAATGCGGAAGATATAAAAGTTATCCAACCGGAAACATCTTTTATGATTGAAGGAAAATCATCCGCCAATCAAGGCATAAGATTTTATTCCTGCTGCAAAGTCGATACATGGAATGACGTATCCACAAAAAAGACTGAACCCCCTCGTGCCGATTATAAGTCGTTGCGGTATCAGGAGGATTACCGTTATATGATGCATTCCAATCACGATAGGGATTTTTGGCGCCCAGTAAAATACATTCGGTTAGGCAACCGGGAAGATTGGTATCTCAGTATTGGTGGGGAAATGCGGCAACGCTACGAGTTTTTTCATAACGAAGAATACGGCAAAGCCCTTGCCGACAAACACGGCAATAATAATGCCTGGCTTCAGCGTTATATGCTGCACGGTGATTTGCATTTAGGCGCAAATGTCCGCTTGTTCGGCCAATTTATGAGCACTCTGGAAGATTGGCGAAAAGCCGGCCCCAGGTCCGATATAGACGAGAATATTTTTGATCTGCATCAGGGATTTATAGATCTGACAGCTAAACCCGGCGGCACAGGTTCGGTAATTTTACGTCTTGGCCGGCAAGAAATGGAATATGGCTCGGGACGACTGATTGCGGCCCGCGAAGCACCTAATAATCGCCGATCATTTGATGCAATCAAGATATTGTTTAGCTATAGAAACTGGTCGATTGATGGCTTTCTGGGCAAGCCGGTCAGAAACCTGACAGGAGTGCTTAATGACGATCCAAATCCAGATAAAACGCTATGGGGTATTTATGCAGCAAGCCCCTGGTCGTTATTGCCGGATGGACATGTCGATTTATATTATTTAGGTTTTGAAAATCAGCGTGCCGTATTTGCACAAGCTTCAGGGCACGAAATCAGACATATGGTTGGAGCAAGAATTTGGGGGAATCCTTTGTCTTGGAAATACAATTTCGAATTCATCGGTCAATTCGGGCAGTTTGGATCAAATAATATTAGAGCGTGGGCAGTTGCTTCTGATACCCACTACATTTTCTCAAAACTTCCTTTAAGTCCTCAGGTTGGAATGCGGGCAGATATTACCAGTGGCGATAGTAAGTCACCAACACTGGGCACGTACAATCCGTTATTTCCTACAGGGGCTTATTTTAATCTTGCTGATTTGGGCGGACCATCCAATTTTGTCCATATCCATCCAACGCTTAATTTGTCGCTCACTAAAAAATTAAGAGCTTCTTTCGATTGGGGGTTTTTCTGGCGGCAAAACGTTAACGATGCAATTTATTCGATTGGCACCGTACCTATTTTTCTCCCTACTTCTACCGGTAATCAAAAACATTACTCAGGCAGTTCGCCTGCGCTTACGTTGATTTGGGAACCTATCTCGCATATTACATTCCTGGCAAGTTATGTACATTTTTTTCCAAGTGATTTTCTGAGAAGTGAATACACAGCCAAAGAAGTAGATTACTTTACCACCTGGATTACATACAAATTTTGATCTGTTTTGGGATGCTTCCCATAGTTAGGTAACAGTTTTATTATATTTTCTTCCCCATTCATCCATTGCAAACAGAATAATCTTAAGTGAATAGCCTAACGGCGATAACGAATATTCGACGCGTGGAGGAATTTCGTTGAAATCATTTCTGACAATTAATTGATGCATTTCCATCTCGCGTAACTGCCGGCTTAAGGTGCGATGAGTAATACCGATCAAATTCCGCTGTAGTTCGTTAAATCGCATCGTACCGCTTAATAGTTGATGGATAATCAAAACCTTCCAGCGACCTCCAATTACTTTTAGTGTAACTTCTACCGGGCAACAAACTTCTTTACTTGGCATTTTGAGTTTTCCTGTTTTTGACGGTATCTTTGTTGTGCGTACTTGTAATTAATTCTGATGGTATTACTCTATCACGTAACAATGAAATCCCGCTGGAGGGTAATCAATCATGCAGACAATTCGATCTGAGGCATCCGCTAAAAAGTTGTTACGTATTCAACGTGAGGCGCATCAACATTGGGTTGGCGATGGTTTTCCTGTGCACACACTGTTTTCTTATTCAGGGCTGGGAGCAATGATCAGCCCCTTTTTGCTGTTTGATTATGCGGGACCGATGGAATTTTCCCCTACGGAACAACGCCGTGGCGTTGGTGAACATCCGCATCGCGGCTTTGAAACCGTCACTATTGTGTATAGCGGCGAAGTGGAACATCGCGATAGTTCCGGTGGTGGCGGAAAAATCGGACCGGGCGATGTGCAATGGATGACAGCGGCTTCCGGTCTGGTTCATGAAGAATTTCATAGCCACGATTTCGCACGACACGGCGGTGTGTTGGAGATGGTGCAATTGTGGGTAAACCTGCCCGCCAAAGACAAGATGTCACCACCGCACTACCAAAGCATTCTGGATAGCCAGATCCCCGCCGTCGATTTCCCGGATAATCAAGGAAAGGTACGCGTCATTGCGGGCGAATTCGGTGGCATTACCGGGCCAGCGCGTACCTTCACACCCATTAATGTATGGGACTTGCGCTTAACCGCTGAGCATCCGATCGATCTTGCCGTGCCGGATGGCTATAACACATTGCTCGCCGTGCTCAAGGGATCGGTGCGTGTCAACAATGAAACCGAAACCATTAACGCAGCAGAGGTTGGCTTGTTTGCCCAAGCAGGCGATTATATCCGCATCACTAGCGTGCCCGATACGACAGCGTTGTTGCTGTGTGGTGAACCGATCGATGAACCCATCGCCGGTAGCGGTCCGTTTGTGATGAATAGTGCAGAGGAAATCCGCCAGGCTATGGCAGATTACCAGAGCGGTAAAATGGGCAGAATTGTATGAACGCAAATAATGACACGTGATGAACCGGTTGCATTTTTATAGAGGTGTCCAAAATGACCTTAGAAGAAAAACTCAATGACTTCAATCAGATGATTCTAAAGGGTGAAATATTGGAATCGATGGATAAGTATTACCATCCTGATTGCATCGTTATCGAAAAAAACGATGTGGTAGCAACGGGCTTGCAACAAGCCAAAGCGCGCGAATCCGAGCTATTCGAAGGCGTCGAGGCATGGCTCAAATCGGAAATTGTATCGACCGCGATAGGTGAGAACGTGACAATGACCGAGTGGCATTACGAATACAAGCATAAAGATTTCGGTCACAAGAAATTCGATCAAGTAGCGGTACAGCACTGGAAGGATGGCAAGATCATCAGTGACCGCTTCTATGCGTTGTATTAAACAATCATTTCACAACCAACTACCGTAAGGAGCATAACAATGAATAAGACATTTAAATATAACCGGCTTTCCAAGGATGATGCGGTTTTATTACTGGTAGACCATCAAGCGGGATTGATCTCGCTGGTACAAGATTTCTCACCGAATGAGTTCAAAAACAATGTGCTGGCACTAACCGCTTGTGGCAAGTATTTCAAGTTGCCAACCATTCTCACTACAAGTTTCGAAGATGGCCCCAATGGTCCGCTGGTGCCGGAAATTAAGGAAATGCACCCAACCGCGCCTTATGTTGCGCGCCCCGGTAATATCAATGCTTGGGATAATGAGGATTTTGTTAACGCAGTCAAAAAGACCGGCCGCAAACAGCTAATCATCGCCGGCGTGGTCACCGAAGTCTGTGTTGCTTTTCCGGCGCTATCTGCAATCGAGGAAGGTTATGAAGTATTCGTAGTTACTGATGCCTCCGGTACTTTCAATGAAGTAACACGCGATGCAGCCTGGGCGCGTATGCAATCGGCCGGCGTACAATTGATGAACTGGTTTGGCGTGGCTTGCGAATTGCATCGAGATTGGCGTAACGATGTTGAAGGCTTAGGTGCCTTGTTCTCTAGTTACATACCTAACTATCGGAACCTAATGACGAGTTACTTCACCATCACTAAGAAGTAAGTCAGCAAGTTTACAACGGGAGGCTGGTTTTCATGAGTGAGCGTGAGATAAATTTGCGCCGGCGCCGTATTTTGCAGGCAGCGAGTGCATCTTTTTTGCTTTCGAAAACTGGCACGTTTGCGGCTGAACCTTCAGAAGGGTCTTCAATGGATAATCTTAAAGCGCAACTAATATTGCGCAACGGCCAATTCACCACGCTTGATCGGCAGAATCCACAAGCCACGTCCGCTGCTATTTCAGATGGCTATTTCATCGCGGTAGGAATGGACAACGAAGTGATGCGCTTTGCCAATGACCAGACAA